>BNUQ01000028.1 GCA_025997475.1 Planctomycetales bacterium | reverse complement strand
TACATTCGGGACACGGATATGGCGACGGAATCGACGAAGTTCACCAAGAACCAACTGATGGTGCAGGCGGGAACGTCGATGTTGGCGCAAGCCAACCAACTGCCGCAAAGCGCCCTGTCGCTGATTGCGTAAAAAATGAAAGTTGAAAGTTGAAAGTTAAAAGTTGAGAAAAGAGCAATCGCCTATCAACCGAAGCGGTTTTCCTAACTTTCAACTTTCTGATGGTGCAGGCGGGAACGTCGATGTTGGCGCAAGCCAACCAACTGCCGCAAAGCGCCCTGTCGTTGATTGCGTAAAAAATGAAAGTTGAAAGTTGAAAGTTGAGAAAAGAGCAATCGCCGATTAACCGGCGCGGTTTTCCTAACTTTCAACTTTTAACTTTCAACGTTGCTCTCCTCGACTTTCAACTTTGCTAAAATTTCAGTCGGGCGGGCGGCGCGGTTTTCGCGAACCGCGTTGGTCCGCCCTAAAATACCGAAAAAAAAATACCGAAAAATACCGGCGGTATTTCCGTCGGCAAAAATGGTCAAGGCGCGTTGCGTTGAAATAGAATCGCGCCATAGCGAAAGGAGGGTAAGCCCATGCTTGCCGCCATAAATGCAACCGCGACGCCGCCGCTGTGGTCAACCGCGCGGCAAAATCCGCCGCCGAGTTACGCCGCGCCGACCGTCGCTCGCGCGGACAACACGGACGTTCTCGACTTTTCCGTGGCGCCGGAAATTACGCCGCCGGACGACCGCGCCGTCAGCGTGCAGGTGCGCCGAGAAGACGGCAAAATGGTTATTCAGATGACCGACCCGCAATCCGGCGATTTAATTCAGAGCATTCCGTCGGCGGAAATGTTAGCCGTGATGGAGCGCTTAACCAAAGTGCGGGAAGAACTTTTTGCCTGAAAAATGCCGCCCCGTCGCCTGGTCAATGGCGCCGCCAAATATATTCGCCCACGGACGGGCAACTTTTCCGCTACGCCATAGCCGGAAAAATCGAATAAACCGGATGCCGACAGGAGGTTGGCATCCGGCGTTTTTTTGTGAAAATCGCGCGGGCAGAGTTAAAAGTTAAAAGTTGAAAGTTGAGAAAAGAGCAATCGCCGATTAACCGGCGCGGTTTTCTTAACTTTCAACTTCCCTCCAAAAAAAGGCAACCCGAATGAGCATCGGTGCGTTACCGGCGTTGGCGGCGCTGTTGCTGTTGTCGGCGGTCTTTTCCGGCAGTGAGACGGCGTTTTTTTCGTTGCGCGCGACCGACTTAAACGCCGTGCGCCGCTCGCGCCGGTGGGCGGACGTGTGTATGTTGCGCCTGCACGCCGATTTGGCGAATGTGCTTTATACGCTGGTTTTGGGCAACTTAATCGTCAACACGACTTATTTCGCGATTGCCGCGTTGCAGACGGCGCGGTTAGCCGCCGCGCACGGTCAAGCATCGCTCGTGGCGGCGTCCGCGTTCTTTTTGTTGACGCTGATTATTTTCGGCGAAATTCTGCCGAAGACGATTGGCTCGACGTTTAATTTGGCGACGTGCCGCTGGACGAGCATTCCTCTTTACGCGGCGCACCGCGCGTTGTCGCCGGTGTGCCGGGCGCTTAAAAAAATCACGTCTTATTTTGAGCGCGCGCTTTTTGCCGCGCCGCAACCGGAAAACGTCGCCGGTAATTTGCGCCGTTTGTTCGCGCACTATCGCCAAAACGGCGTGGTGTCGGCGCAGGAATACGATTTCATCAACGCCGTCGTCGAGTTGGGCGACGTGCGGGCGCGGGAAATTATGACGCCGCGCGTGGACGTGATGGCGCTCTCCGTTGACGCCGCGCCGGACGCCGCGCTGGCGGTCGCGCGAGAAAAGCGGCACAGCAAAATTTTGCTCACCGACGCGCGGGGCGAAAAACTTATCGGCTTCGTCGATACGCGGGAGATTTATTTTGCCGCCGACCTCCCGCGACCGCTCGCGGCGTATCGCCGCGCGGCGCCGATTTTCTCGGAATTTACGCCGGCGGAATTGGCGTTGCGCCGGTTTTTGCAGACGGAGCAGGGCTTGGCGGTGATAACCGACGAGCACGGCTCGGACATCGGTATTTTGACGTTGAGCGATATTTTGGCGGAAATTTTCGGTGAAACCGGCGAGCGGGGCGCGTCGCCGGAAGAACTTATCCGGCAGGGCGGCGAGGGGGAATTGCTCTTTGACGGGCGCGTGCCGATGCGGGATTTGCGCGCGATTTTGGGCGAGCCGCTACCGATGCCCGGCGTCAGCACGGTCGGCGGCTTGATTGTCGCGCTCCTCGGTCGCACGCCGAAAATCAACGACCGCGTAACTTTCGGCGGCGTAACCTTCACGGTCGAAGCCCTGCGCCACCGCCGCCCGTCGTTGGTGCGGCTCAATACGAAAGTTAAAAGTTGAATTTGCGCGAAGCGAATAAAAAAAAATCAAACTCCGAAGTTCTTTTGATTTTCCATTGCCCGTCGCCCAAAACTTTTTCGGACTCAACTTTTGCCGTTGCGGTTGCCGATATGTATGATGAAGCCGTTTGCGATTATCTTTTTATCAGGGCGGCGAACGCGCGCGCGACGGCGGAATTATGTATGAAAATTGCGACGCGCTGGCGTTGCGGCGGTATCCGTTCAGCGAAACCAGTTATGTGTTGACGTTGTTCACGCGCGAATTCGGGCGGGTGGACGCGCTGGCGAAGGGCGCGCGCCGCCGGCGCAATCCGTTGTTCGGGCATTTTGATTTTCTTGCTTACGAAGAAATCACGTTGTTTCGCCGCCCGCGAAGCGGACTCGATTTAGCCACCGCCGCGGCGTTTTACAGCGATTTTCCGCGTCTGCGCTCCGTGCCGGCGCGTTTTGCCGCCGCCGGAATTTTCGCGGAAATTCTGCTCGCGGCGTGTCAGCCGTCCGACCCGCATCGAGTGTTGTTTGACGACCTCCTCGCGACCTTGCGCCACCTCGACGCCGGCGGCAACATTTTCACGACCGCGACCGCCGGTTTATTGTTGATGTTGCGCGAACTTGGTTTTGCGCCGCGTTTGCACGAGTGCGTTAATTGCGGCGCGACGAACGTTGCCCGCGCCTTTTTAAGTCCGTCGCGCGGCGGTTTGGTTTGCGAAAATTGCGCCGCCGCCGCGCCGGAATTTTTATTGTCGCGATTAGACCTCGCGCGGTTGCGCGGCGAGGCGGACGGAGACGCGCGAACTTTACGGACGCTTAAACATTACGCCGAATATGTGTTAGGGCGGGAATTGGTGAGTTTTCATTTGTTTTTTCGGTTAATGCCGCGCGGCTAAAAGAACAATTACGAATTAAAAATTACGAATACGAATGGTGCATATATTCAACTTTCAACCCGCGGTTGTTCTATTCAATTGCCACGCCTTTTAAGGCGGGGTGGGCAGTTAAAAAAGAAAGGGCTTTAGCCCAAAGAAAAACCTTCGGCTAAAGCCGGTCATACTCTAACGCCGACCACGCCCCAAAGGGCGTGGCAATTGAATAGAGCGTCCGCAATTGGCGTTTATCCGTGTCCTCCGTGAGAGAAAAAATAAATCCGGGAACAGGTCTAATGCATAAATTATTATCTCTACTTCTGCTCGCGTTGACCGTGCCGCTCTTCGGCGGCGAGACGCGCAACGTCGAGACCCGCGCCGTGCCGCCGCCGCCGCGGAAAATGCTTTACGCCTCGGCGAAGGCGCTCGAACGCGCCGGTGAATTTGCCGAAGCCAAGGCGATTTACCGGATGGCGCTCCACAACGGCGCGGGCGGGCGCAACAAGGACGAAGCGTTTCTCGGCTTGGCGCGATGCGAAGAGCGGGAGGGCAATTTTTGGGCGGCGTTTCTCGCGGTCGAAAGCAGTTACCCGACCCGCGACGAATTGTTGAATTTGCCCGCCGCCGAACGCGGCGACGAATTGGCGCGGCGCGCGAAAATGGAAATGCGCTACGCCGACGAATTGTTGAAATTCGGCGACGCCGAAACGCCGGCGACGCAGGACGGGAAAAAGTTAAACGGTTATCAGGCGGCGGCGGCGATTTTTTACGCGGTGGTCTATAACAATCCGCAAGCGCCGGTCGCGCGGACGGCGCTCTTACGGCGCGGCGATTGCCTGAAAAACGCCGGCGATTTCGCGGAGGCGGAAAAGTCGTATCGAATGTTAATCAACACGTTTCCCGATGCGCCGGAAATTACCGCCGCGAAAATTTCGCTCGCCTCGGCGCTGGCGGAAAAGACCGCCGACACCGGCGGTTTGCGCGGGCGCGAAGAGCGCGAAACGACCGACTTGTTGCTCTCGACTTCGACGGCGCCCTTGCCGCCGGAATTGCGGGAAAAATTAGCGGCGACGAAAAGCGAAATCGACGAAAACAAAGCGCAGGCGCTTCTCGCGACGGTGAAAAATCATTACGCCAAACGGTCAAATTCCCGCGACCGCCACGCGGCGACATTTTTATTGAACGACATTCTCGACCGCTACCCGCAGACCGCGGCGGCGGCGGAAGCGGCGAAAATGCTGGGGAAAAGCGCGGCGGGCGGTGGGCAGTGAGCAGTTTTCGGCGGCAATTTATTGCCGCCGATTGAACTGCGCGAAGCGCGGCGAATTTCAATAGCCCGCCGTTTTAACGGCGGGAAACAGCGAGCAGTTAGAGTAATTAAAAATTAAAAATGGCGGAGTTTGGCGGTTAAAAATCGCTTCGCGCAACTTTGATAGTTACTCCTCAATTTTTAATTCGTAATTTCTAATTCCATAAAACAACCGACAACTTTCTTGGGGGTAAAATTATGCGACGAATCTTTTGGGTTTTGCTGTTAAGCGCCGCGGCGTTTGCCGGCGCCGCGGATGCGGCGGAATGGGAGTGGACGCAGGACAAGGGCTGGGCGCAAGGCGTCGGCAGTCCGCGCGCCACCGCGGACGAGCAACTTAACTATGCGTGGGAACTCGAACAAGACCGCCGCTACCAAAACGCCGCGCAACAATACTTCCTGTTGCTCAAAACGTGGCCCGACAACGAAGAAGCCGGCGTCGCCTTGCAACGCCTCGCCAACTGCCTGTTCAAACTCGAAAATTATTACGACTCGTTCAAGGCGCTCGACCAAGTCATCAAAAGTTATCCGAACTCGATTAAAAAAAACGACCTGCTAAAAATCGAATTTCTAATCGGGCGCAAATTTCAGAGCGGCGCGAAAAAGGACTTGTTGAATATGAACGAGCCGGAAAGCGTCGGGCTGAACGCCGCGATTGAAGTGTTCAAGGCGGTCATCGCCGCCGACGCCGTCGGACCGTATTCCGGCGCGGCGGCGCTGGCGGTCGCCGACTGTTATCGCAAAAACGACAACCCGCGCGAAGCCGTGGTTTGGTATGACCGCGTGTTGGAGCAATACAGTTTCAGCAACGAACTCGTGGCGAAAGCCGAACTCGGCAAGGATTTGGCGCGCGTGGCAAGCGGCGTCGAAAGCGTCGAAGAAGCCGACGCCAAGCGGGCGCAATTGGAAAATTTGATGAACGACCAGTCGCATCTCGCCGAAGGCGCCGGTAACGAGGATTACGCGCCGGTGTCGGATTTGAAAACCGAATTTAACGAACTCTACGACAAGGCGGCGGAAAAATTGTGGAACAACGCCGTTTATTACGAAAAACGCGGGACGTATGAAAGTTTGCAGGCGTGCAAATTTACGTTGGAATTAATCACCGTGCGCTATCCGAACACGCGCTTCGCCAGCGCGGCGCGAAAAAAATTAAACGAACTCAAAGTGCCGGAAGCCGAGCCGAAAAGCATCGGCAACTTCAACGTGCCGTTCAAGAAAAAGGCGCCGCCGCCGACTTTCGTTACCGCGTTGGCGGGACCGGAGCATATCCAAACCGACCGCGTGCCGGTGCCGGGCGTTGACGCCGAAGCCGCGCCGAGCGACCCGGCGGCGGCGAACGTCGAGCCGTGGTTGCCGCGCGCCGCCGCGGTGGGCAACGCCGCGCCGACGGCGCCCGCGCCCGACCGCGGACAAATCGCGCGGCGACAAAGTCAGACGTTGGTCGCCGACAACGCGGCGACGGATAGCGGCGGTTTGCAAATAATCGACGCGGCGGCAGACCGCTTGGCGAGCCGCGGCGAGGTGCCGCTCGCGCCGCAAAGCGACGAGGTCGCGGCGGCGGTGCCGGCGGGTTTGCGCGAACGGATGAGCAACACGGCGGCGACGCGCGCGCGGGAAGAAGAACGCGCCCGTCAGGTCGGCGCGAAAAACGAAGCCGTCGCGGCGCAAAACGGCTGGGTGTTTGCGGAAGATTTTTAGCAGAGCAGAGTTCAGAGTTGAGAGTTGAAAGTTGAAAGTTGAAAGTTGAAAGTTGAAATTGGTGCGACCGCAAATTTTGTGATTCCTGAAAACCGCTTTCGCATCTCTCTGTGGTTAATGCGGTTGTTGTTAATTGTTAATTGTTAATTGTTAATTGTTAATTGGAGCGGCAATGTCCGCGTCTTTGCTGGCGCTTGACCCGGGAAAATTACCGGAATTGCGCGGGAATGTTTTGGTTATCGGTAGCGGCATCGCCGGCTTGACCGCCGCGCTGACGGCGGCCGACCGCGGCGCGCGCGTCATTCTCGTCGCCAAAAGCGCGTTGTCCGAAAGCGCGACTTTTTACGCGCAAGGCGGTATCGCGGCGGCGCTGATGTCCGGCGACAGTCCCGAAAAACATCTCGCCGACACGCTCGAAGTCGGATTAGGGCTTGGCGACCCCGGCGCCGTCGCCGTGTTGGTGAACGAAGGTCGCGCCGCCGTGCAGGAACTTATCGACGGCGGAATTCGCTTCGACCGCCGCGACGGGGACTTACATTTCACGATGGAAGGCGCGCACTGCCACCGCCGCATTTTGCACGGCAACGGCGACGCGACCGGACGCTTACTCGAAGAATTTTTATTGGCGCGCCTCCAAGAACAGCCGCAAATCGCCGTCTATGAAAATCATTTCGTCGTGGATTTGCTCGTCCTCGACAACCAGTGTTTCGGCGCGGTGATGCTCGACGGCAATTACGGGCGTCTGCTCGCACTCCGCACGGACACGACGATTTTGGCGACCGGCGGCGGCGGACAGGTCTATCGCGAAACCACCAATCCGGCGGTGGCGACCGGCGACGGCTACGCGCTGGCGCATCGCGCCGGCGCGCGGTTGCGCGATATGGAAATGACGCAGTTTCATCCGACGACGCTGTATCTCGCCGGCGCGCCGCGTTTTCTCATCAGCGAGTCGGTGCGGGGCGAAGGGGCGATACTCGTCAATCAAGACGGCGCGCCGTTTATGCAAAAATACGACGAGCGCGGCGACCTCGCCCCGCGCGACGTGGTCAGCCAAGCGATTATGAAAGAAATCAACGCCGCGGCGGGGGCGCAAGTTTTCTTGGATTTACGGCACTTGTCGCCGGCGTTAATTCGCGAAAGATTTCCCAATATTTCACAAATTTGCGCGTCCTACGGTCTTGACATTGCCGGCAAACCGATTCCGGTGCGTCCGGCGGCGCACTATTTTATGGGCGGCGTCGTTACCGACCTCGACGGTTTGACGACGGTCGAGCGCTTGTTCGCGGCGGGCGAAACGGCTTCGACCGGCGTGCACGGCGCCAACCGGTTGGCGTCCAATTCTCTGCTTGAAGGATTGGTTTTCGGCAAACGCGCGGCGGAACGGGCGCTGAATTACGCGCCGGCGCGCTGGCGGAAAATTTTACTGACGCGACCGGAGCGGCACGGCGGCGCGCCGCTCGATTTGAGCGACTTGCGCCACTCGTTGCAGTCGCTGACGTGGCGGCATCTCGGCGTTTTCCGTAGCGAGCCGCGCTTGCGCGAAGCCGAACAAACGCTGGCGCAGTGGAAGCGCTATGTGTTCGCCGAAGAATTTCAATCCCGCGCCGGCTGGGAATTGCAAAATATGCTGACGGTGGCGCAACTGCTCACGACAAGCGCCTTGCAACGGCAAGAAAGCCGCGGCGCGCACCAGCGCTTCGACTTTCCCCACACCGCGCCGACGGCGCGACACACGGAAATATGAAAAAAAACGGGGGCGAACCGTTGGTTCGCCCCCGTTTTTTCAACTCTCAAATATGCCCGCTTTATTTTTTCGCATCGCCCGCCACGTCCGCCGGTTGGTAGTAGCCGCTTTTGACCAACGCGGCGTCAATGTTGTCCGGCGTAACCGCCACCGCGTCGCACCACTGCGCCGGCACCGCTTTTTTGCCGTTGTGGTAGGTCGTCGTGCTGACCGGCGCTTCGCCCGCGACGAGGGCTTTGACCGCGAGCGCGACTTGCGCGGCGAGGGCGCGCGTGTCTTTGAATACCGACATCGCTTGCAAGCCGTGCCGCATATTGACGACCGACAAAGTGTCGCAGTCCTGTCCGGTGATGAGCGGGAAATTCTCGGCGGGATAACCGCCGGCAAGCAAGGCGTCGGTTACGCCGTTCGCCGTCGTGTCGTTTTGGCATAACACCGCGTCGAGTTTTTCACTCCGCCATTTAACCTGACCGTAGCCGACGGAACTAATCAACCCTTCCATCCGCGCCTGCGCGGCTTCGCTCAACCAACCTTTGGTGTAACATTGCTCGCGCTCGCGTTGTTCCGACAGGATGCGCAATTTGCCGGCGTCGAGATACGGCTTCAACACCGACATCGCGCCGTCGAACAAAAGTTTAACGTTCGGGTCGCCCGCGTCGCCGGTAAAAATTTCAAGGTTGAACGGTCCGGCGGCGTTATCAAGGTCGAGTTTTTCTTTGATAAATTGGGCTTGCATCGCGCCGACTTGCGTGCTGTCGAAAGAGGCGTAATACGCGACGGCGGCGGAATTCATTATCATCCGGTCGTAGGCAATGACCGGAATCCCGTGCTCTTCCGCTTTGCGCAGGACTTCGGTGAACGCCAGCCCGTCAATCGGGGCGATGACCAAGACGCGGCAACCGGCGTCAATCATATTTTCGACATCGTTCACTTGATTAGACACGTTGTTGTTAAGCCCGAACAACAAACGCACCTTAAAGCCGTCTTTTTCTAACGCGGCTTTGAGGTTTTCGCCGTCGTGCGTCCAGCGCGGCAACACTTTCGACGGCATCGACACGCCGATGGCGAGCGGCTCGCCCGCCGTCGCGGTCAACATTCCCATTAAACAAAACAGCGCCAACAAGTATTTTTTCATCGTGATTGCTCCTGTGAAAAGACAATTCACAATTAACAATTTACAATTTACAATTAACAATTGAGGAGTTTTTGTTGGCAAATCCGCAAGCGCCCGCGAAGCGAATTTTTGACCATCAAACTCCACGATTTCTAATTGTTAATTGTTAATTATTAATTGTGAATTCAGACCTTTCCTGTAATTATAACTTGGACTAAATACTACGCCGACTGTTTACGTTTTTGCGAAATGACATCGAAGACGACGGCGATTAACAGCACCGACCCCTTGACCGCCTGTTGCCAGTTCGCGTCCACGCCGGCGAGCGACATCCCTTGGTTCAACACGCCCATAAAAATCGCGCCGATAACCGCGCCGGCGACCGTGCCGGTGCCGCCATACGCCGAGGCGCCGCCGATAAAGCACGAGGCAATCGCGTCCAATTCATAACCCGTGCCGGCGGACGGACTCGCCGAATTTAACCGCGCCACGCACATCAGCGCCGCCACGCCGGAGAGGAAGCCCATATTCGCGTAAGCGAAAAACATCATCCGGTTGGTGTTCACGCCGCTCATTCGCGCCGCTTTTTCGTTGCCGCCAATCGCGTAGAGGTAGCGCCCCGGCACCGTCCGCGCGGTGAAATAATGATAGCCGGCGACAATCACGGCAATCACAATCAGAATGACCGGAATGCCCTTGTTGCACGCGAGCAACCACGTTACGCCCAACATCACGACAATATACAGGAGCAATTTGAACCCGAACAGGAAGCCGCTTTCCGCGGCGTAGCCGCTCCGGCTTTTGTGCAGATGGTCGCGGATTTGCGTAACGACGAGTATCAGCGTCAAAATCGCGCCGACGATTAGCGTCAATTCGTCAACCCGTTGCGTCCCGATATGCCCTTTGCCGTAGGACAAAAATCCCGTCCAGTAACCCGAATAATTTTCCCGCGACAGCGCAATGGTGTTACCGTTCAGCACGACGAGCGCCAAGCCGCGCCAGAGCATCATTCCCGCCAAGGTAACGATAAACGGCGGGATTTTCATATACGCTATCCAGAAACCGTGAAACGCGCCGATAAGCAAGCCCGCCACGAGGCACATCAACACGGCTAACGCCGGATGAATTCCCCAGTTGGTCATAAACACGCCCGCCAGCGCGCCGACCAACGCGACAATCGAGCCGACCGACAAGTCGATGTTGCCGCCGGTCAAAATACACAGCAACATCCCCGTCGCCAACACGATGACGTAAGCGTTTTGGCTGATGAGATTGGTGATGGTCGCCGGATTGATGAAGCCGCGCGGATTGCCCTGTCCGTAAATCAAATAAAAGTGGAAAAACGCCATCACTAACACCAGCGCGATGAGCATCGTGTTCTTTTTGAGAACCTCCCAGATGCCGCCGCCCGTATTTGTCTCTGCCACGATAAGCCCTCCTTTTCAAAATTATTCGTTCCGAAAAAATTATTTTGCTTTGAACACCGGCACGTTGGGATGCGCCGGATTGACAATCAATTGCTGATTCTTCAAGTCGATTAAGGCGTCCATCGCTTTAATCGGCAACGCGCCTAACAGCGGTTCGTTGTTGCCCGGCAACATCAACGGGCAGACCATCGTCCACCGGTTGGCAAAGCGAATTTCCACCGATTGCAGACGTTCGCATTTTACGACCGAACCGTCGGCGAGATTGACCGCCAGTTTTTCTTTCGTCTTCAATCCTAATTGCGCGCGAATTTCCTCATTGATAATTAAATCGTCCGCGCCGGAATCGACCAATGCCGTAATTTCCATGCGACGCACTTTTTCCGGCGTAAGCCCCTCCGTTCTCCACACTTTCAACATCGGCACCGTTAGCCAATTTCAATTTCGCGTAAGTCGTCCCCACAGGTCTCCTTTCAAAAGCAATTAACAATTAAAAATTAACAATTAACCATTGCGGAGTTGCTTAAAAATTTCGCTGTGCGAATCCTAAAAATCAAACGCCAAAATTGTGAATTGTTAATTGTAAATTGTTAATTGGCTATTTTTTGTCGCTTTGCAGAATCGCCGCCATAATTTTTTCCTGCGACGCTTCCTGCACCGGCATTTCCGCGACGATTTTGCCTTCGTTCATCACGTAAATCCGGTCGCACATCCCGAGCAACTCCGGCATTTCCGAGGAAATCATAATCACGCATTTGCCGTCGGCGACGAGTTGGTTGATGATGACGTAAATGTCATACTTCGCCCCCACGTCGATGCCGCGCGTCGGCTCGTCCAAGATCAACACTTCCGGGTCGGCGAACAGCCATTTGCCGAGCAACACTTTCTGCTGATTGCCGCCGGACAAATTGCCGACGTTCTGCCGGACGCTCGCGCATTTCGTGCTGAATTGCTGGCGATACGAATCCGCGACTTTCACTTCCTGGTCGTGGTCGATGACTTTGAACCGCCGACTGGAAACCTTGTCCATTCGCGCCAGCGTCGCGTTGCGGCTGATGGCGTCGCCCAACACCAAGCCGTTGCCTTTGCGGTCTTCGGTAACGTAGGCGATGCCGTTGTCGATGGCTTCTTTGATGGTGTTCAGTTTCAGCGCTTTGCCGTGCCGGTAAAGTTCGCCGCTGATGTTCGCACCGTAACTTTTGCCGAAAATACTCATCGCCAACTCGGTGCGCCCCGCGCCCATCAAACCGCTGATGCCGACGATTTCGCCGCGCCGCACGTTGATATTGACGTTGTCGCAAACCTTCCGCCCTTCGTAAAGCGGATGATACACGGTCCAATTTTTCACGGCAAATTCCACCTCGCCGATGGTTTGATTTTCGCGCTTCGGGAAGCGGTTGGTAAGTTCGCGTCCGACCATCGCTTTGATAATCAGCGGCTGGCTGAACGGCGTCTCTTTTTTGTCCATTGTTTGAATGGACGCGCCGTCGCGGATGACCGTGATGCGGTCGGCGACGTAGGCGATTTCCTCTAATTTGTGCGAAATGATGATGGAGGTAACGCCTTCTTTTTTCAGCGACAAAAGCAGGTCGAGCAGGTTTTTGGAATCGCGCTCGTTGAGCGACGCGGTCGGCTCGTCGAGAATGAGCAAGCGCACGCTTTTGGCGAGGGCTTTGGCGATTTCGACGAGTTGCTGTTTGCCGACGCCGATGTCTTTAACTAACGTGTGCGGGTTTTCGTCAAGCCCGACTTGTTTCATAAACTTCGCGGCGTCCGCGTAGGTCTTGTCCCAGTCGATGCGGGCTTTGACGCCACGCTCGTTGCCGAGAAACAAATTCTCGCCGATGGAGAGAAACGGGATGAGGGCAAGTTCCTGATGGATAATGACGATGCCGCGTTTCTCGCTGTCTTTGATGCCGGCGAATTGACAGAGTTCGCCGTTATAGACGATGTCGCCGGAATACGAGCCGAACGGATAGACGCCGCTGAGCACGTTCATCAGCGTGGACTTGCCGGCGCCGTTCTCGCCGCAAAGCGCGTGAATCTCGCCTTCGACAATTTGCAGATTGACATCGTGCAGGGCGACTACCGGTCCGAAGGTTTTTTTAATGTCCTTCATTTCCAGCAAAATTTTGGGGTCAGCCAAGTTGCACCTCCTTTTAGCGAAGTGGTCAGTGAGCGTCAATAAATTCACAACTGCCAGTTGGGTGGCAAAAACAAAATTAACAATTAACAATTCACAATTAACAATTGAGGAGCTAATTATCAAAATTTCGCGAAGCGATTTTTAATCGTCAAACTCCACCGTTGTTAATTGTAAATTGTGAATTGTGAATTCGGTCGGTCTCTATTTTAACTCCGCCTCTTGATAGTAGCCGGTGTCCACTAAAACGGCTTTAATGGTGTCTTTGGTAACCACGTCAAGCGGGCAGAGGAACGACGGCACGATTTTTTTGCCGTTGTTGTAGGTGGTGGTGTCGTTCGTTTCCGGCACTTCGCCTTTGGCGAGCGCTTGCACCGTCTTGACCACCTGGTCGGCGAGTTTGCGCGTGTCCTTGAACACCGACATTGATTGCCGCCCTTCGCGAATGTATTTGACCGAGGTAACTTCGCAGTCCTGACCGGTGATAATCGGGAAGTTGGCGATTTCGACGCCTTGCGAATTGAGCGCCTCGGCGACGCCGCGGGCGATGGCGTCGTTGTTGCTCATCACCGCGTCAAGGCGGGTGTCGCCGGCGTAGTCCTGCGCCGAAATCAGATTTTCCATCCGCTCCTGCGCTTTTTGCGACGACCATCTTTCGGTGCCGCAAGCGGCGCGGTCTTTTTGACCGGAGAGGACTTTTAGTTGCCCTTTGTCGAGGTAGGGTTGGAGGACGTTCATCGCGCCGTCAAAGAAAAATTGCGCGTTGTTGTCGTCCGGCGCGCCGGCGAAGAGTTCGATATTAAACGTCTTGTTTTGATTTTCGGGGCGGTCGAGACCGAGTTGGTCGCGGATAAAGCCGCCTTGCAATTCGCCGACTTTGGTGTTGTCGAACGAGATGTAATAGGAGACCGCGTCGGTGCCCATAATCAGGCGGTCGTAAGAAATAACCGGCACGTGATGCTCTTTGGCGGTTTCGAGGACGGACGACAGCGATGCGCCGTCCACGGCGGCGATGACCAACACGTTGCAACCGCTACTGAGCATATTTTGGATGAAATTAACCTGCGGGTCCACTTGCGCGCCGTATTGCAAGTCGTATTTGATGCCCGCGTTTTTGAACAAACCCTCCATATAGGCGCCTTCGCGCGCCCAGCGTTCGAGGTCTTTCGACGGCATCACGACGCCGACTTTGAGGTCTTTAATTCCTTCCGCCGCCGATGCCGACGGCGTCGCGAGCCAGCCGAAGCAACAACAGACCGCCGCCAACAGTAATTTCTTTAACATAGCAATTCCCTCCCACGGTAAAATGTTGCCGCTCCCCGCGAGCGACGTGAGGCGGAATTATTACGGGCGCGGTTGCGCAAATAAAGATTTCGCTCTCGCCTTTTGGACGGTTTGTGCTAATTTTTATCGAAACGAAAAATTCCGGCGGCGGGTTTTTCTGATTTTTCCCTCTTTCCGAAGTCGTTGCGACTTTTTGACGCGCGCGACCTCAATTCTTAATTCTTAATTCTGCATTCTTGATTGTCTTTAACCGGTCGAATCTATGCCCGCTTCTCTCGCCGCGCAACTGTATGCGCGTTTATCCCTCGACCGCCGGCTCGGCGTGAAATTTATCGCGCTCGCGCCGGCGACCCGCGCGGCGTGGCTTGCCGCCGCCGCCGGTAAAAAAATCGACAAAAAAATCGGTGCGGAAACCGGCGCGAAAAAAAACGACAGAAAAATTTTTGCCGCGCCGCGCGCGCCGGTAAATAGCGACGCGCCTGCGTCCGCCGCCGCCGCGACCGCAACGCCCGCGCCGCTATCGCCGACCGCCGCGCCGTCGCCGCCAATATCGCCGACCGGCGAACCGCTCCGCCAAACCGAGCCGCGCTTAACCGGCGACGCGGAAAAATTGGCGGCGTGCCGCGCGCAATTTGCGGAAATTTGCGCCTGCCGCGCCTGCGCGCTCGGCGCCAGCCGGCGGCAAGTCGTTTTCGGCGAAGGAAATTTGGACGCGCGGTTGATGTTTGTCGGCGATTACCCGGGCAAAGACGAAGAATTTGTCGGGCGTCCGTTTGTCGGCAACGGCGGACAACTGCTGACCGACATCGTCGAAAAAGGAATGAAAATACCGGCGGGAGAAGTGTTTTTAACGACGTTGGTCAAATGCCGTCCGCCCGGCAACCGTCCGCTGAAACCGGACGAGAGCGCGGCGTGCGAACAATTTTTGCGGCGGCAAATCGCGACCGTCAAACCGCGCGTCGTCGTCGCGGCGGGACAAACGGCGGGGCAAATTTTATCCGGTCGGCAAGAAGAAATCGCGGCGTTGCGCGGACAAAATTTCAAGGCGGGCGAGGCGACGGTCGTCGTAACTTATTCGCCGGTATTTTTATGGCAGATGCGCCGGAAATACGGGCGCGGCAACGACTACGACCGCCAAACGTGGGCAGACATTCAACGCGCACTGCGGGAGTTAGAGACGAGTTAAAAGTTGAGCGTTGTGGTTCAAAATCCTTAAAACCCCTGCCGGTCTAACGATGCTTAAAACCCTTGCCGCCCCGACCTTCAATTCGCCATCGTCGCCGCGATTTGCCGCGTCATTTCTTCGGAACTGACGCCGGTTACGCTACGCATCGACCACGGACAGGTTGACCTCTTGACGCCGGGCGAATACGGCGACGGAATGTCTCTGCCGTTGGACCTCACCGTCCGCGACGTAACCGGCGTCAAGAGGTCAACCTGTCCGTGGTCGATGCGTAGCGTAACCGGCGGCGCGACCGCCGCCGCCGCCGTTACCATTCGCACCACGGCTTCGATGGCGTTCATAACTTTTTCTGCCGCCGCCTGCCGCACCAATTCCACCACTTTGGGTTTCGTCGCGGGAAACTTGCTGAAAAATCCCTTCATCATTTGCGTCGCCGCCGAAGTCGTCGCCGGTTTTTCCTGATAATTAACTTTCATCCGGTCGAGCAACACATACGACACCGCGAACGGCGGCTCGGTGAGCGTCTGCACCGTAATCGTCGGTATCGTTACCATCGGCGTCGGCGAAAACGACGGCTGTCCTAACGCGAAATCGTCCACCGAAATCGTCGCGGCGTTCGCGTCAAATTTGCCGGAGCGAAACGTCAGCAATAAATCTTCGCCGCTCCGCCGGTCGGCGGCGCGCATTTCAAACCCGCCGGTCGCCAACGTCAGCGCGGTGATGCGCGCGCCGAGTTCGGTGTGCGTGATGTCGAGCGCCGCTTGCGCCGCCGTTAAATTGCCCGTCCACTCGGTATTTTCGTCCGCCGAATTGACGCTTAAATCCTGCGCCTGCCAGCGCGCGTGCACGACCGTGTCGTCGCCGCTCGCCTGCGAGCGCACCGTCAACGCGGTTTTGCCGCTCATACTCATTTTCAGCCGCCGCGCCAATTCACTGCGCGAAAAGTCGTCGAGGGTCATATTAAATTGAAAATTCAAACCGTCGCGGTCGCCGCCGGTCGCCTGCAACGCCAACCATTTGCCGATTTCCAACGACAATTGTTTGATTTGCCACTCGCCCCGCGCGTTGGCGTCGATGACGCCGTCGGCGGTCAGCGCCGGCATTTGCGCCGGTTCTTTGACAAACGGGAAAACGCGCAACAGCCGGTCGGTGTGCAACGAAAAACTTAACGTGGCGCCGCCGTCGCCGCCGGCAAGACGAATGTCGCCGAAAAACGGCGCGCCGAGCGTCAGCGCGTTGCCCTGAAAGCCGTAAGCGAGACCGTAATAAAACGACAATTGCGGCAAATCAAAATTCGTCAGCGCGGCGTCTATTTTGAAATTAGACACCCGCCCGTGCGAATGCAAATCGGCGGACGCGGTCAGTGCCAACGTTCCGTCATCGACGGTTCCGTCGTTATTAGGCGCGCGGAGTTGCGTCGCCGCCGCGAAGGAAAATTGCGCCGCGTGTTTTTCGGCGGTGAATTGCGGAACGGACAGCACGCTGTCGGCGAAAAAGCCGTTGCCGTCGCGCCAGACAATTTCGCCGTTCTCGCCGGTCAAACGGCAACCGCTCAGATATTTCAGCGGCGCGAAACGGTCAAGCCACGCGCGCCACGGCAGTTCGCGCAAACGGTGGGAGATGCGGCGAAAATCCGTTACATCGGTCAACGTCGGCGCGGTCGCGGGTTCGGCGACGGTGTTCGCGACCGTTGCCGCGAAATTGGGATAACGAATAATTTGCAGTCGCCAGCCATCGGCGGTAATTTCGCCGCGTCCGCCGAGGGTGAACAGCGACGCGAGCCACGAGATACGCGCCGTGAGTTTTTTCAAGGTAAAAAGCGGCGCGTGGTCGTCGGGCGCGGTCAATTGCAAATCGGTCAGCGTTAATTCGCCGGTAAGCAAGGATAATTTTAGCGCGCCGATGCGGCAGTGGAGCGCGGTCAGGCGGGAGATTTCTTTTTCGAGATAAGCGTGAACGAAATTTTCGGAAAATTTATGATGTGCCGCCGTCGCGCCGCCGATGACCGCCGCCAACAACAAAACGGCGGCGAAAAAAATAATTTTCAGCCGACGGTAGCGCGTTTTTTTTGGGCACGGCGCACTCATAGCGCGGCTATGGTAGGAAAAGAGTTGAAAGTTAAAAGTTGAAAGTTGAGAAGCGTGGTTGCGCTTCGCGCATCCTAAAAAATAAAACTCCGATTTTTTTCAACTTTCAACTCTAAACTTTCAACTTTTCGCTACGCCGTCAACACGGCAAGAAAATTATTAACGACGTGGAGGGCGAAACCCGGCGCGAGTGATTGCGTGCGTCGGCGGACGTAGCCGAGCCAGAGTCCGAGCGTGAAAATTTGCGCGGAAAAATACCAGTCGTATTGCGGATGACACCACGTCCATACCGCCGCCGAAAAAATCAACGTCGCCCCCACGCGCCCGACGGCGCGGCGCGGCGGCAACGAACAAAATAAGACGCCGCGAAAAAGCAGTTCTTCATTGAGCGGCGCGAACAGCACGACCGCCGCCGTCAGCCATAATTTCGCCCCGCCGGAGACCTCGGCGAAGAGCGCCGTTTGCCAGACCGGCGGCTCGCGTCCGCAGAAATAATCGGCGAGCGCCCAAATCGCCAACCAGACGGTCAGCCCGCCGGCGGCGATTAGCCATTCGCGTCGGGGCGGCGCTTTTAGGTAGGAATGGAGTGTGGCGGCGTGGCGGCGGGCAATCGTCCGCAATAAACATAACGTCGCCAAACATTGGGAAACGACGCTAAAACCGGTGAACCAGGCGCGGGTGTTCGCGGACGCGGCGGCGGGCAAACCGTCATTCCACGCCAAGGCGATGACGAAATTCACCGCCAACAGTCCGCAGAAAGAACCGATTGCGATAGGGAAGCGGGCGCGGGAGAGGGGCATCTTTAATTCACCATTCACCATTAAAAATTAACAATTGTGGCGTTTTATTAGGTCGTGTTCACTTTCGGTCGCGTTCATTTTAATAGTCGTAGGAGTTCGCAAATCATCGAGAAGATAGCGAAGGCGGAATAGGCGGCGTCAAGTTTGTCGTAGCGGGTAAAGACCCGTCGGCAACCTTACCAACTCATTTATCATAAGCACGACCTAATTTACAACCGGCGATAAAAGCGCGCCCCTTTTTATTTTTCGCGGACGCGCAATAATTCCCCGTCGTTTTATATTTACACGATATTTTCCACGTTTTGAGGAGGAGGTGTTATGTCGTTGCTCGCCCAATATTGTCCCCGCGTCGAGTTTGAATCGCATGCCGATTTTGCCGCCAATTTCAAAATTAATATTCCGGCGGATTTTAATTTCGCCTACGATGTCGTGGACGTTTACGCCGTGCGCGAGCCGACCCGCCGCGCGTTGGTTTGGTGCGACGACGCCGGCAAAGAAAAAATTTACACCTTCGCCGACCTCAGCCGCCTCAGTCAACAAATCGCCAACTGGCTCGTCGCGCAAGGCATCAAAAAAGGCGATATGGTCATGATGCTCACCAAAGGGCGCTATCAATGGTGGACGCTGATTCTCGCCTGCCACCGGCTCGGCGCGATTGCCGTGCCGGGAACGCATATGCTCAAAAAGAAAGACCTCCTCTACCGCTTCGAAGTTACCGAAGCCAAGATGATTGTCTGCGCCGAAGACGCGGCGCTGATTAAGGAAGTTGACGCCGCGATTGCCGAATCCGGTCGCCAAATCGTCCGCGCGTCGCTAAACGAAAAATTCGCCGGCTGGCAACAGTTCGACGAAGAGACCGCCGCGCACGCGCCGAGTTTTCCGCGTCCGACCGGCGACGCCGCGACCCACAACAACGATATGATGCTCGGCTATTTTTCCTCCGGCACGTCCGGCGAGCCAAAAATGGTCGCGCACAATTTCGTCTATCCGTTCTCGCACATTCTCACCGCGAAATACTGGCAAAACGTCATCGACGGCGGGTTGCATTACACCGTCGCCGACACCGGCTGGGCGAAATGCGCGTGGGGCAAAATCTACGGACAATGGCTGTGCGGAAGCGCGGTGTTCGTCCACGATTACACGACGTTCAACGCGCTCGACACGGTGGAAAAAATGATTCACTACGGCGTAACGACGTTCTGCGCGCCGCCGACCGTGTTTCGTTTTCTCATTCGCGAGGACTTGGCGAAATACGATTTTTCCGGCATTAAATACGCCGTTACCGCCGGCGAAGCGCTCAACCCCGAGGTCTATTCGCAATTCGACCGCTTAACCGGCTTGAAACTGCACGAGGCCTACGGGCAAACCGAACTCACCGTTTCCGTCGCCACGACGCCGTGGATGCAACCGAAGCCCGGCTCGATTGGTCGCGGTCTGCCCGGCGTGTTCGTTACGCTGTTGTCGCTCGACACCGGTCGTCCGGTCGAAGCGGGCGAAGAAGGCGAGATTTGTCTGCGCACGCAACCGGAATTACCCTACGGCATTTTCCTCGGTTATTACAAGGCGGACGAGTTGACGCGGTCGGTGTGGCACGACGGTTATTATCACACCGGTGATATTGCGTGGGCGGACGAGGACGGTTATTTATGGTTTGTCGGACGCGCCGACGACGTGATTAAAACCAGCGGCTACCGCGTCGGACCGTCGGAAGTCGAAAGCGCGTTGATGGAACATCCGGCGGTGTTGGAATGCGCCGCGACGGGCGTACCGGACGAGGTGCGCGGCAACATCATCAAGGCGACGATTGTCTTGACGAAAGAATACGCCGCGAGCGAGGAGTTGAAAAAAGAATTGCAGGAACACGTCAAACACACGACGGCGCCCTATAAATATCCGCGGATTATCGAATTCGTGTCGGCGTTGCCGAAAACCATCAGCGGCAAAATCCGGCGGGTGCAGTTGCGGCAGGAGAGCAAAAGTTAAAAGTTGAAAGTTAAAAGTTGAGAATTGTAACGATGGCGCTTTGCGCATATTTAAATAACTCCACCGCTAAATTCTCAACTCTAAACTCTTAACTTTCAACTTTCAACTTTCCATAAAAATGCCCGCCATTCTCGTCGCCGATATGCACTTAAAGCCCGGCGCGCAACCGGCGCAAAACGCGGCGTTGCGGGATTTTTTGCGGGAAGTGCTGGCTTTACGCGCGCGACGGTTGATTTTATTGGGCGATGCGTTCAACTGGTGGTTTGAGCGCGACGGGCGGGTGGTCGGCGACTACGACGAAATTTTCGCCGCCTTCGCGTCCGTCGCCGCCGCCGGTGTGATAATCGACCACGTCAGCGGCAATCGCGATTTTATGGTCGGCGCGGGGCGCCCCGCCAATCGTCTTGACCATGCCGTGTATCGCGGTTTTTTTCGCGGACGCGGCGTCAACCCGGTTAGCCGCTTAACCGCCGCGGGCATCAATCCGCGCGGTTTCGTTTGTCAATTCGAGCAAGACGGCGAAAAAATTTTCTGCGCGCACGGCGATATGTATGCGCTCAATCCCGCCGGTCATGGGATGATGCGCTGGTGGACGATGTCCCTGCCGATGCGATTGTTTTGGGCGTGGGCGCCGTTTGCCGGGTTGCAATTCTTTTTCACCCGCCTGCAACGCCGCGAGACCTTGCCCTACCGCCGCCTGTTGCCGAAAACCGAACTCATCGAGCCGACCGTCTTGGCGCCGCTCGCGGACGCGGGCATCGACCGTTTTTTCTGCGGACACTTCCATTGCGGTTACCGTGAACTGACCGTAACCGGCGCCGGCATCGCCGCCGATAAAATTTCCGCGCGCGCGACCCTACACATCATCCCCTCGTGGCTCGACCGCGGCGCGTTCGCCGTCCTCGAAAACCGCCGGTTAAAAATAGAGCAAAGTTTAAATGAGAGTTGAAAGTTGAGAGGGGCGGCGGCTCTATTCAATTTGGGCGCGTTCAACTACAATGGTAAAAACTTGACCGTTCGTAATTTTAATTCGTAATTTCTCTAACCGTCCCGCCTGATGTCGTCAAAAATCCTCTCCTTCCTCCTCTTCGCTCTGCCGCTAACGGCGTGTATGTCCGTTGACGGCGGCACGGCGGCGGCGCGGCGGACGGTGGTCATAAATTACGAGGTGAAAATCGAGGGCGCGCCGGAGAAATTTCGCTTGGTGGCGCTATTGCCGCAAACCCGCGCCGGTCGGCAAACCGTGCATTCATTGCAAGTCCAGCCCGACGCGCGCCTCTTCGCCGCCAACGGCAATCGCTACGCCGAATGGACGCTCACGCCCGAAAAAAACGCGAAATTCACGCTCGCCATCACGGCGGACGTAACGCTATATCCGGTTGATTTGACGACTGCGACCATCGCGGCGAATCCGCCAATGGCGGACAACACGCCGGCAAAATACTTAATCGACGAGCCGAAAATTGAAGCCGGCGCGGCGGAAATTCGCGATTTTGCGCGGCGCGTTTTGGGCGAAGAAGACGGCGACCCGCTTGCGATGGCGGAAGAATTGTTGGCGGCGATGTTAAAAACGTTGCGTTACGGCGGCTTCGCGACCGACGACGCGGGGGCGCTCGCGACGTTGCGTTCGCGCTCCGGCGACTGCACGGATTTTGCCGATTTATACGCGGCGCTCTGCCGCGCGGCGAAAATTCCGGCGCGGCACGTCAGCGGCGTGTTGACGGAATGGGAGCAAGTGCCGGCGCACAGTTGGGTGGAAATTTACGTCCCGCCGCGCTGGTTGCCGGTGGACCCGTTGCACACGAAACTCGGCAAAGTCAAATTCGGGCAAATGGCGCCGCGTTACCTCGCGCTCTCGACCGTGCGCAACGACCCGACGCTCGACGGCGGAATGTTGTATCGTTGGGAAGTCGAGGGCGACAAATCCGGCGCGAAAGTGCGGCAAACGGTCGTCGCGGCGAAACCGTAAATTAAAGTTGAAAGTTGAAAGTTGAAAGTTAAAAGTTGAGAATAACCGCTCTTTACTCCAAACTTTTAACGCTTAACTTTCAACTTTCAACTTTTAACTTTTAACTTTTAACTTTTAACTCTCTTTTGAAAGGTGCGGTATGACCGAGCAACCCAATCCCACGACCACCACGGCGGAGGCGGTGGTTTTGTCCATCGAAGATTCGGCGCATAGCGCGTGGCGGCGGGTGTCGCCGTATTCGACGCACCTGCTTATCGTCGCCGTGTTTGCAGTGATTTTCGCCTCGCTCTACGGGTTGATTAATCATTGGCAAACCGCGGCGGAAACCCGCGCCTGGCAACAAATTTTTGCCGCCGATTTCGCGGCGCGGCAGACGCCCAACCAAGCGGCGACGGCGCTGAGCAAAATTATGCCGGAAATCGCGACGGCGCACGCGCGTTTTTACGCTTATATGTTGGAACAATCGCGCCTCAGCGCCGGCGACGACCGCGGGGACTGGGAACTCGCCGCGACCGCCGCGCAAAATTTTCTCGACCAATTCCCGCGCAGTCCGTGGGCGGCGCAAGTCCGGTTTGATTATGCCGGTATTTTGGCGAATCTCGGCAAATACGCCGAAGCGGCGGGCGCGTATTTGACGGTGGCGCAAACCCGCGACCGCTTCCGCGACGAAGCGCTCTGGTTCGCCGCGCTGTGCAACGAACGCGCCGGTAAAACCAACGAAGCGTTAGACGGCTACGCCCGCATCGCGGGCGACGCGCAAAACGGTTACGCGACGCTGGCGAATTTCGCGCGGTTGCGGTTGGAGCAAAAACCAATTAACAATTAACAATTTACAATTAACAATTGAGGAGTTTTTATTAGCAAATCCGCAAGCGCGCGCGAAGCTAATTTTTTACCGTCAAACGACTCGATTGTTAATTGTTAATTGTTAATTGTAAATTCTGTTACAGCGGGCGGGAAAAATGGCAATTGAATTGGAGTGCAAAATTTCGCTGACCGCCGAAGCCGCCGCCCAATTGCGGGCGCGGCTGACGGTAATCGGCGCGAAATTTCACGGCGAGGAATTTGAGCAGAACTGGGTTTTCGACCGCGGCGGGGAATTGCTGGCGCGGCGCGAAACGTTGCGGGTGCGCGTGAACAATCACCGCGAGAGCGGTTTACTGACGCACAAGCGTCCGCTCGTCGCGACCGACGAGCGCTATAAATCGCGCGAAGAAATCGAAACGCAAGTCGAAAACGCCGCCAATGTCCGCGCGATTTTGCAGACGCTCGGCTACGCGCCAAGTTGGTATTACGAAAAACGGCGGCAAACGTGGCGAGACGAAAATTTTTGCATCGTCCTCGACACCTTGCCGGAAATCGGCATTTTCGTGGAAATCGAAGCGCCGGACGAAGCGGGCTTGAGCGCGATACTCGACCGTCTGCATTTAGACCGCGCCGCGAGCAAGAATTTAAGTTACGCCGAATGGTGGCGCCAACATTGCAAAACGGAGCGCGGCGAGCCGATGCGCGAATGTAAGTTTGCGGCAATTTGAACGACAACGATTAACCGCCAAGAGCCAGAGATTTGTCCACGAATTACCCGAATTAACACCGATTAAGAGCAAGAGATTTATCACAGAGGCACAGCGAGGGAAAAGAGAAAATAAAGCGTTGCATCAGTTCGTTTTCTCTCTGTGAGCGTGTTGACAATTTATTTAATGGTTGTCGGATTTTTTAGGGTCAGGTAGCGGAGCATATTTTTGGTCATCGCGATCCGCATAATATTTTCCGCCGTTAAGTGCTGACGCTCGTGATGCCGATTG
>BNUQ01000027.1 GCA_025997475.1 Planctomycetales bacterium | reverse complement strand
TAGTAGAGAGGAGAAGAGTGGTAAGAAGTGAGAGATGAAGAGGTGGATGTAGTTGTGGGAATAAGAAAAGAGTTTGGGGGGGGGGAGGGGGGGGGGGGGGGGGGGGAGGGGGGGGGGGGGGGGGGGGGAGGGGGGGGGGGGGGGGGGGGGGGGGGGGGGGGGGAGCCCTGCCGAAAGATGAGACATCATTGCTCGCGTTGGGAAGATTACTGTCCAACCAACAGTATTTATTGAATTCAGCCAATTTGAATGATTATGAATTTAAGATATTTAGTCAATTTGGCGACGACGGCATCATTCAGTATCTCATTAAAAATATCAAAATCGACTGTGAGATATTTGTCGAATTCGGCGTTGAGGATTACTCGGAATCGAATACCCGTTTTTTACTGATGAACAATAACTGGCAAGGTTTCGTAATGGACGGTTCTACCGATAATATGAATAAATTGCCACAACAACCGTGGTTTTGGCAATACACCCTAACCAACAAAGCCGTTTTTATCGACCGAGACAATATCAATCATATTTTAGCCGAGACCGGTTTTGCGAATATCGGGTTATTGCATATAGACCTCGATGGTAATGATGCCCATATATTGGCGGCATTGGACTTAACCAAACTGAAGCCAGCCATAATTATTTTGGAATATAATGCGGTGTTTGGCAACAAACGCCCGATAAGCGTTCTTTACGATAAGAATTTTCGGCGAACGGAAAAACATTACAGTAACCTTTATTGGGGAGCATCATTGTCCGCCTTGAATTATATCGCTAATCAAAAGAATTACTCGTTGGTCGGTTGTAACCTTGCCGGTAATAACGCCTATTTCGTTAGAAATGACTTGCTAAATGAAAAGGTAAAGAGCAAAACGGTTGCGGAAGCATACTGTGAAAGTCGTTTTCGCGAAAGCCGGAATGCTGATTACACGTTATCATATCTTGGGGGAAACGAACGGTATGAGGCAATTAAGGGGCTTGATGTCATCAATGTCGTAACCAATAAGATTGAGAAATTATAGTCGTTAGCCAAACACCAAAGATAGATAACTGTTGTTTGGCGCCGAAAACAATTTTTTATCCTCACCTACAATGAAAAACAGAATCTAATAAAACTAAAAACACTAATAAAGCGATTATTATCGTCATAAAACCCGGAAAATACATCGAGTTACTCGCGCTTACGGGCGTGCGGCGTTAATAAATTATCAACCCATAAACGGCATTTATTATAACTTATAACTCCGATTGTTATCTCAACTATTATTTGGAGTGCAACTACGATGATTCCCGTCAATGAGCCGTTACTGAACGGCAACGAAGAAAAATATGTCCGTGAGTGCGTTGCCACCGGTTGGATTTCGTCGGAAGGGCAATTCATCGACCGCTTGGAAAAAATGTTCGCCGAATTCTGCGGACGGCGTTACGGCGTGGCGGTGTGCAACGGCACCGCGGCGTTGGAAGTGGCGTTATACGCGGCGGGGATTCGCGCCGGCTCCCGCGTGATAATGCCGTCGTTCACGATTATTTCTTGCGCGCTTGCCGCGATTCGCTTAGGGGCGATACCGCTACTGGTTGATATGGAGCCGGCTACGTGGTGTATGGATGTCGAACAGGCGGCGCGGCTGATGCCTCGCACTGATGTCTCCGCCGTGATGCCGGTGCATATTTACGGGCATCCGGTCAATCTTGACCCGTTGTTGGCAGCAGGCGCGAAGCATAACGTCGCGATAATTGAGGACATCGCCGAGGCGCACGGCGCAGAATATCTTTCGGAATATCGCTCACCCCCGCAATGGAAGAAATGCGGCTCGTTCGGCAAAGTCGCCGCCGCCAGTTTTTACGCCAATAAAATTATCACCACCGGCGAGGGCGGAATGGTGTTGACCGACGACGACGAAGTTCTCGCGCGGGCGCGGAGTTACCGCAATTTGTGTTTCGGAAAACTTGAACGTTTCCGCCACGAAGACCTCGGCTACAATTTTCGGCTGTCCAATTTACAAGCCGCGGTCGGCGTGGCGCAAATGGAACGAGCGGCGGAATTAGTCGCGAAAAAACGCCAAATCGCCGACTGGTATCACGAGGAATTGCAAGCGGTCGCGGGTGTGCGGTTACAGCCGGCAATGCCGTGGGCGCATCCGGTTTACTGGATGATGGCGGTGGAATTGAGTCGCGACGCCGGCAAAAAAGCGGTCGAAGTAATGGAAGCGTTAAAGTCCTATCAAATCGGCACGCGCCCGTTTTTTATGGGGTTGCACGCGCAACCGGTGCTTCGCCAATATGTAGAAATCGCGGACGGCGGCTGTCCGCGCACCGAAGCGGCTTACGAATACGGGTTTTATTTGCCGAGCGGAATAGCGCTAACTCGCGAACAGGCGCATACCGTCGGCGAGGCGCTAAAAAAGGTCTTACGGCAATAAAAAACTGATGACCGCTTCTCGCGGTCATCGTCAGGCGTGAAAATTCGTCGGTTGAGGGCGGATTATCCCGCTATCCGGTAGAACATTTGCCCGCGCATTTGGTTGTAACTTAATTGCGAAACCGGGGAAACATTGCGCGCTTGCCGGCGAGTGTTGTTGATGGACTCTTCGATATTCGCCGCCGAATTATCCGGTGCAACGACCTTACTTTCCGCACTCTTTTCCGGCGAACGCGCCCCGCGCGGCGCGCCTTCCAGCCAACCGGCAACCATACTGCCCGCGGCTCCCGCGGCGCTAATTTCGGTTTCATCTTCGACTTCGCCGGCGGCAACGGTTGCGGCTTCCGCCGAGTTTGCGTTCGTCGAATCGTCGGCGGACTTCTCTGCCGTTTCGGTCGCCAATTCGCGGCGGGCTTCGTTCATCGTCGAAGCCGCCGACGCGGCGACGGAGCGGTCTTGACCGGACGGTTCGGCGGGCGCCAGCGCCGCTTGCCGCACCGTCCGCATTTTGGCAATCGTCGCTTCCGGCGTGGCTTCCGGCGAAGTATCGATGCTCACGTGTCCGCCGATAGCGTAACGCTTGCCGTCTTCGCCTTGTTGATATTCAAATTTGGCGCCGCCGCTGGCGAAACCGCCGGACGCCGCCAAATGCGCTTGTTCGTGCGTGCGGACTTCAAGGTCGCGCCGTTTCAATTTTTGGACTTGTTGCTGTTCCTCGTCGGTCAGCGGCTCGCCGGTAACTTTTTTATCGTTTCTTTCCGGTTTTTCCGGCGCGTCTTCTTCATTGGCGCGAACGGAATTATCCGCGTCGTCGCTCGCGGCGACGGCGGAGTTTTCGCTATCTTGCGGTTCGGAACGTTCATTCGGAGAATGTTCGAGTTGCAACGCCATCCCGCGATTGCGGAGTTGATTGGCGGATTGCCCGCCATACGCCTGTCCGACTTCCGGCGTTTCCTCGCCCAACACCACCGAATCGACTATCGGCTGAAAAATCTGGCTCGCGTCAATTTCATCCGACGAAGACGGATTGACTTCGCGTTTATTAACGCGGTCAACCCCGTTGATGCCGCCGAGCGATGCGGCGGAGATATTGGTGATAATGCCCGGCAAGCCGATGCCGGAAATGCCCGTAATCATAGTCATTCCCTCAAACCGCTAATCGCAACCGTCCTTGAAAAATAAAACAGCGTTCGCTTTTACGGATGCGAGTCGGAAAAACTTGAGGAAAAAATTATTTTTCTTTAACTTTTTTTTCAACCGCCGCCGAAAGGCGCCTCACTTCTTCTTCTTCGCCAGCGCTTCCGGCGGCAAGCCGAAGTGCGCCGCGACGATTTGCGTAACCGCCGCCGGGTCGCCCTGCCCTTGCAACTGTCCCATTATTTGCCCGACGAACCACATCGCCGCCGGCGTTTTGCCGCCGCGCACTTCCGCCGCCGCCGCCGGATTTTTCGCTTCCGCCGCCGCGAGCGCCGCGGCAATCGCGCCGGTGTCGTTGACTTGCGCCAAATGGTCCTGCGCGACAATGGCGGCGACTTCGCGCTTATCGCCGTCGATAATCATTTGCAAGACCTTTTTTGCCGTCGGCTGATTGATTTTTTTATCGCGCACGCCGCCGATTAAGTCCGCCAATTGCGCCGGCGCGAGCGGGAAATCCTTAATCGTCAGCCCGCTTTCATTTAGTGTCCGCGCCACTTCGTTAATCACCCAATTCGCCGCTTCTTTCGGCGCGTTCGCCGCCGTCGCGACCGCTTCGTAATAATCGGCAAGAGACCGGTCGGCGACCAAAATTCCCGTTTCATACGCCGTCAGATGATACTCGCGCTGGAACCGCGCTTCTTTCGCCGCCGGCAATTCCGGCAACGCGGCGCGAATTTCGTCAACCATTGCCCGCGACAGCGAGAGCGGCGGCAAATCCGGTTCGGGGAAATAGCGATAATCGTTCGCGTCCTCTTTGACGCGCATCTGAAAAATTTTGCCCGTGTCCAAACTGTAACCCCACGTAACTTGCCGAATGTTTTCGCGGTCGGCTTTTTGGCGGCAGAGTTCTTCATAGACCAGCGTCAGCGAATTTTCCACCGCGCGAAACGAATTCATATTTTTGATTTCGTTTTTGACGCCGAGGCGCGCGTCGCCGAATTCGCGCACCGAAATATTGGCGTCGCACCGCAAACTGCCCTCCTCCATATTGCAGTCGGAGACCGCGGCGTAGAGCAAAATTGTCCGTAGCATTTCGAGATACAAACGCGCCTCGCGCGGCGAGCGAAGGTCCGGCTCGGACACGATTTCCAACAACGGCGTGCCGGTGCGGTTGAGGTCAACGTTGCTGACGGCTTGTGAGTGGATGAGTTTGCCGGCGTCTTCTTCAAAATGGGCGCGGGTGATACCGATGCGGCGTTTTTCGCCGTTGTCGTTGATTTCGAGCGCGCCGCGCACCGCGACCGGCTCTTCGTATTGACTGATTTGAATGCCTTTGGGCAGGTCGGGATAGTAGTAATGTTTGCGGGCGAATTTCATCACCGGCGGAATTTCGGCGTCGAGCGCCAGCGCCGCTTTGACGCCGAGCCGCAACGCCTCGGCGTTAATCGTCGGCAAGGAGCCGGGCAGACCGAGACACACCGGACAAACGTTCACATTCGGCTCGCGCGTGAAATGATTGGGACAAGCACAAAACAATTTCGTCGCGGTCGCCAATTGCACGTGCACTTCTAAACCGATGACGCATTCGTATTTCATAAGGGAGCCCTTAACGGAGAGTTGAAAAGCAAAAGTTAAAAGTTGAGATGATCGATAGCGGCCTTCTCAACTTTTAACTTTTAACTTTTAACTTTTAACTTTTAACTTTCAACCGCTCCGCCGTTACTCGTTGTCTTCGCTATCGGGCGGCGTGGCGGTTCCCGAATGGCAGGCGGACGCGGGAGTAGCGCAATGCCCGCCTTTCTTGCCGCCGCGTTTCCATTCCTGCTTTTTCGCGGCGCGTTCTTCCGGCGTGAGTTTCTCAAACGCTTCCCGCTTTTCCGCCCGCGCTTTTTGCGCCTGCGCCGCCAAACGTTCCGGCGCTTTCTCCCAATAATCAATGTAGGCGTCTTTCAATTGGTCGAGCAACGCCGTCTGCTTCGTCTTGGCTAATTCGTCTTTTAGCGCCGTGAAAACCGCCTTGCCGGACCACGGATTTTCGGCGATACGCTCGTTCCAGTATTTCCGCAACGCCGCCGCGTCGCCGTTTAACGTGGGCGCGAATTTCGCCGCCGCGTCGCGTTCGGTCGTCAGCGCTTCGGCGTATTTCGCTTCCCATTTTTGCGCCCATTCCTGACGCAATTTTTCGCGGTCTTCCCGTGAAAATTTACCGCTTCCGCCGCGTCCGTCCCGACCGTGTCTCCCGAGCCGCAGTTCCGCCGCGCCTTTTTCCGCCGTCGCGGATTCCGTCGCCGACGCCTTCGCGTCATCCGCCTTCGCGTCGCCCGCCGTCGCGTCGCCCGCCGTCGCCTCCGCCGTCGCCTCCGCCGTCGCGGTAACCGCGGTTTCCGCCGCGCGCACCGGCAACATCGCCAAACCCAATCCCAAGCACCCCGCCAACCACCAGCCGTTTTGCGTCTTCATTTTTTGCTCCTCTGAAAAAAGAAATCGAAAAAAATCCTACACCTTACAGTCGCGCCACCGGCGCGAGTGTAACCAAAAAAATCGGATTTTTTTATTCCTTTTTTTTATTCCCGCGACGGAGAGGGAAGCGCTCTCGGCTCGCCGGACGAGGCGGTAATTTTTATCAATCATTCCGCAATGCGTAATCTTTAATTCTTATCTTTTAATTGCGGCGCCGGCGCGTCCCCATATTGATTGCGCCCGGGTTGGCTCGCCTCCGACCACCAGAGAATCAGCAAAAACCAGCCGAAAACCGGCACGATAATCAACCAGTGTTTCCAGCCGGCGCGTCCGGTGTCGTGCAGACGCCGGTAAGACGCGCCGATAAACGGCAACGCCGTCGCCAACACGTAAATGGTGAACAACGTCTCGATTGACGACGCCACGTTTGCCGCCGCCGTCTGCGCCAAATGCGTGAAAATCAACAGCGCGGCGATATGCACCGCAAAAAACCACCAGAATTCCGCGCGTCCGGCGCGTCCGGTGAACACCGCGTATTTTTCTAACGCCGCCAAATAGTGATGCATATTTTTTGCGGGAAAAGGGAAAAGTTGAAAGTTGAAAGTTAAAAGTTGAGAAATTAGAAATCCCTAACCTCTTTTCCCGTAATCGTCGGCAAACGCCGCCGGATACATCGCGCGGCATAATTGTTTGCCGGACGCCGTGCGGAAAATTTTTTCATAGACGCTTTTTATCGCCGCCGTCGGCATTTTTTCCTCAAAGATATTCACTAAAAAATCCGCTTCGACCAAAATCTGATAATCCGCGCCGTCGATATTGGCGTAAGTGTGATGATGCGCGACGAGGTAATCGACGCGCGCCAACACCGGCTCCGCCACGCCGAATTCCGCCAAAATTTCCCGCGCCACGCCGCCTTCCCGTTGCTGATAAATCCCCGCCGAACTGCCGTATTTTTCCAGCGCCGGTTTAATGCCGACATCGTGGGTAAGCGCGGCGAGTTCCAAAATCAATTGCGCGTCGGGCGTCAGCGCTTCCGCCGCGCCGATAGTTTGGGCTAACGCATAGACCTTGAGAAAATGGTGAATCCGATGCGGCGCGGCGGCTTCGCGTTCGGCGAGACGGGCAATCAGGCGGCAGACGAGAGACATAAGCGACCGGTTCGACAATCGTGAAAAAAAGAACTTAGAACTTATCCGCATATCAAACTAATCGGCGGTTTGCCCCGTAGGGGCAATATGTCGGTAGAAACACCGCCGACCTGAAACCGCGTCCCGTAGGGACGCAATGTCGGTTAAATGGCGCTTGATGTCTTGCTACGGACATTCCGTCCTACGGTTTCTACCGACATTCCGTCCCTACGGGACGGTGCGTCTTTTCGCGATGTTTCTACCGATATTGCGTCCCTACGGGACGACGCCCGTTAATAGCAGGTCTAATAATCGCCGCGACCAATTGCAACTAATCTTGATAAAGAGATAGGTTCTTATCCGCGAATTTTTCTCACAGAGGCACGGCGCCCCGGAGTTTCACCGATAAGAAACGAATAGAGAGTTCTTTATTTTCTTCTCTTTTCCCTCTCCGCGGCTCGGCGGCTCGGTGAGAAATATCTTGCTCTTACATTCGTGAAAATTCGTGGACGCATCTCTTGCTCTTGATGATTACCTAACCGCTAACGGCAAGCAGTCGGATGCCATAAAAAAACGGGCTTCGCGAAAAGCCCTATTTTCTCGAATAAATAAAAATGGTCGGGCTGACTGGATTTGAACCAGCGACCTCTTGACCCCCAGTCAAGCGCTCTAGCCAAGCTGAGCCACAGCCCGACGCGCCGTAGCGGGGGCGGATTGTAAATCGCCGCCGTCGATAAACAAGGGCGCGAACGCTTGCGTTGCGGCGGGGATTGCGCGGACGCGCCGCGTTGCATAATCTTAAACCGTGCGCCGCGAGCAGTTTTCGACGGCAATTTATTACGGCGGGAAACCGTGCACAGTCCGCGTCTTCCTTTTCCCTAATCCCTCTCGACAAAGGCAAAAAATATGACTTACCGCGCGCTCGCGTTTGACTTGGACGGAACGTTGCTCGACGCCGACAGCGTCTTAACCCCGACGGTGCTTCGCGCGTTGAAAATCGCGGGCGAGCGCGGCGTCAAGGTCTTTTTGGTGTCGGGACGAATGGTGCCGTCGATGGTGCCGTATTGGCGACAATTGCAACTCACGACGCCGCTCGTCGGCTACAACGGCGCGAAAGCCGTCCGCCCGCCGGACCCGCCGCTGTGGTCGCAGACCTTGCCGATTGCGCTGACCCGCGAAATCATCGCGTATGCCCGTGCGCGGCAGTGGGCGTTGCAGGTGTATTTCAACGATATGCTCTACCCGCTCTACGACCTGCCGTTTAACCGCCAATACGCCGAATTCGCGCGCGTCGAATTTAAGGTGTTGCCGAGCAACGGCGAGTTGCCGACTGGCGAGCCGAATAAAGCGTTGGTCGTCTGCGAGCCGGAGGACTTGGCGGCGGTCACCGTTGAAATGACCGCGTTCATCGCCGGACGCGCCGAAGTGGTTACCAGTAGCGGTCTTTATTGCGAAGTGATGCCGCGCGGCGTGAACAAAGCCGTCGGACTAAAACACGCCGCCGCCGCCGAAGGATTGACGCTGGCGGAAATTGTCGCGGCGGGCGACGGTCCGAACGACCGCGAGATGTTGGAACAATGCGGCGTCGGCTTGGCGATTACGACCGGCGACGCGGAACTAAACCGCGTCATTCCGCGCCATATTCCGGCAATGCCGGACGGCGGCGTCGAGCGGGTGCTGGACGAATTTTTTGGGATTAAAATCTAAGCTGCGGCATTCGTAGCCCCCTTCGCGAGCGCCCTATTTTTCGTCTTGACAACCGCGCCGGAGCGTCCGTTAGTTGTGTCAAATAAAAAACGCCGCGCACGATTGGCGCGGCGTTTTTACTTCGGTTAAGGACATAAAATGCGGTTACGCGGTTACATTTATGGACTCTTTAATTTCAAGGTTAATATCAAGCCGCGCGCCCGACGGCGACGACGCGGAGTTTTGCGATTGCGCCGCCATTTCCCCGCGATATAAATCGTAGAATTTTCGGCTTCGCGCACTTTCAACTTTCAACTTTCAACTCTCCGCCCTACTCCATTTGGCTCAAATAATAAATGCCAATTCCCGCCGCCGCCAAGCACGTCAAAACGAACAGCGTGATTTTTACCCACGAATACGGGCGCTCGCCCTGCACTTCGCCGGTGCGTCCGTTGATGACAAAGCGGAACGTGCGCTCGCGGTAACGATACGCGGAAATCCACAGCGGCATCAAAATATGCTTAAACGTTACGTCCGCGTGTTGCGTGGTGGACGACAAAATCCGTTGCTCGTCGCCGCCGATGTCGCGAATAATCGCGCTCCGAATGACCGGCGCCATTTTTTGCTCGGCGAGGTCGAAGCCGTCGCGCAAGCCGATTTGATAGGTCTCGGCGCGATAGCCCGATAAAAATTCCGCCTGAAAATCCTCCAAATTTTGCAAATCCCACGGCTCCAAATTTTCAATCAGCGACCGCGGCAACGACTTGGTCGCCGGCACCAAAACATCGTCGAAATTCACCGACACCGTGCCGTGCGCCGGATACCAGCGCGTATGGCGAACCTGCCGCGTCTGCCGGCGTCCGTTGGCGTCGGCGTAGGTTTCGGTGGTGTAGTAATACTCGCCGCGCTCGCCGGCATACGTCGTCGTCGTCTTACTGTCGTAAGTCCAATACGGCGTATAAACGCCGTTCAGCACGCCGTCGCGCATCGTCCGCGCCGTCAAATTATTCGGCGCAAACCACAGCGATTTCAGCCACGCGCCGAACCGCACGTAGGCGTTTTCTTTGTTGATTTGGAACGGCAACAAGCCCTGCACTTCGATGGCGGTTTGCACGAAATCCTGCGCCACGACCGGAATGCCGCAATACGGGCAATTCTCGGCGGAAACGTGGTCGGCGAGCGTGATGTTCGCGCCGCAACCGTTGCAATGCGTCAAATGGACTTTTTTCTCGCGGGTTTGCTCGGCTTCGGCGCGGTCGATAAATTCGTGATAATCCAATTCGCGCAATTTCGTGGAAGACGCGATACTGCCGTCGGCGTTTTTGGTAATTTCGGGAATTTGACTTTCCGTGCCGCAATAAGGGCAACGCAAATTATGCGTGCCGGGGATAAAGCCCATCGCGCCGCCGCATTGCGGACACGGGAATTGTTTGCGGTTAATGACGACTTTATCGGCGTCGGGGTCGCGGGAGGCGGGTTCGGACATATTTTCACCTTCATTTAGAGTTTAGAATTGAGAGTTTAGAGTTGCGATAACCGCGTTCAACTTTTTTCAACTTTCAACTTTCAACTTTTAACTTTCAACTCTGAACCCGCCACGTCGGCGATTTCTTTTTTGCCGCGCAGGTAATACGGCAGACCGCCCGTGAAACTGAGCAAGACCGTCCAAAGCCGCCACGCGAGGAAAATCGTCGCGCCGCCGACAATCGCGTTGCCCGCGCCGTCTTGGCAGAGCGACAACACGCCGGCGAACACCGCTTCGCCCACGCCCAAACCGCCGCCCGGCACCGGCAAAGTGTTGGCAATCGACGCCAGCGGTGCGGCGAAAAAAATGTCGAACACGCCCGGCACCGCCGGTAGGACAATCGCGCGGCTGATAAAATAAATCGAACAGATATTGACCGTCTGTTGTCCGACCGACAAGAGCAACGCATAGCCGAGCGCCGCCAAATCGTTGCGGAAAATCAACAGCGCTTCGACAAACCGCATTAACGCCGCGCCGCCGGGGACGCGGGAATGTATAAAATTCGACAGCCGCCGTCCGGGCTGACAACTCGGCACTATCGCCACCGCGAGGAGCGCGGCGATAAGCGCGATTGCCGCCGCCAAAATAAAGCGGCACCGCAATAAAATGCCGGCGAGCGCCGCCGTCTCGACCGCCGACGTGCGGATAATTTGCCACTCATAACCCGCGCCGCGCCAAATCCACCAACCGCCGACGCCAATCAACAACGCCGTCAGCGCTAAAAATTTCAGCGCCGCGCCGCGTCCGCGCAACAGCGCGAGCAAACCGCCCGCCGCCGCCAGCACCAACGCGGCAATCACGCCGAACACGACGACGGCGATTTGGTGCAAATCGGGCGCGTTCATCACTTGCTCGCGCGCCAGCGCAATAGCCGCACCGCCGACCACGAGCAGACCGAACAGCCCCATTACGCGGTCAACCAAAACGCTGGCGAGCGACTTCGCCGTTTCCCGCGTGTCGCGAATAAAATAACCGGCTTTGATGACATCGCCGCCGACCGCGCCGGGCATAAAGGTGCTGAAAAAACAGCCGATAAAACCGATGCGGAGCGTGTCGCGGTATTGGTAGCAAGCGATGCCGAGCGCGCGCAACAATAATAATTGCCGATAAAAACTGCTGACCATCGGCAGAAACGCGCCGACGATGCCGGCGAACACCCAGCCCGGATGCGCGAATTGCGATTGAATTTTGCCGAAATCCAATTGCCCGTTGCGCAACAAATACGCGAACGCGCCGCCGACAATCGCGATTTTCAACAGCGCGACGACGATTTTTTTACCCCGCCGCCACGGCGAGGTTTTGACGGCGGGAAGCGCTGGCGATTCGGGCGAGATGTCGGTCATAGTTAAAAGTTAAAAGTTGAAAGTTGAAAGCCGAAAGTTGAAAGTTGTGGTCGCGGTTATTTCAACTTTCAATGCTAAACTTTCAACTTTTCTCTGCTCACGGACCACTGAATTTACAGTCCCTGCAACTCCACCAACCGCGCGTATTCTGGGCACGTTTTGACCAACTGCGCGTGCGGTCCCTGTCCGATGATGCGTCCGCCGGCAAGCATAATTATCTCGTCACTGTTTTTGACCGTTGACAACCGGTGCGCAATCGTAATCGAGGTGCGCCCCGCCATTAGGTTGTCCAACGCGATTTGCACCTGATGTTCGTTTTCGCTGTCGAGCGCCGAGGTCGCTTCGTCCAACAACAGTATCGGGGCGTTTTTGTAGAGCGCGCGGGCGATGCACAACCGTTGCCGCTGACCGCCGGAAAGATTGTCGCCGCCGTCGCCGATGACCGTCTCGTATCCCTGCGGCATCGCCATAATTTCATTATGCAAATTCGCCATCCGCGCCGCCGTTTCGACCGCTTCCGCCGTGTAGGTCGTCTGCCCGTAAGTGATGTTTTCGCGAATCGAACAGTTAAACAAAAACGGACTTTGACTGACCAAGCCCATTCGCTCGCGCAACGACTTAAAGGTTAAATCGTTGATATTTTTGCCGTCGATGCCGATGACGCCGCTATCGACTTGGTAAAGCCGCAACAACAGATTCAACATCGTCGTTTTGCCGCTACCGGACACGCCGACCAACGCCACCCGTTTGCCTTTGGGAATCCGCAACGAGAAATCGTGAATGACCGGCGCGTCTTGGTTGTAGGAAAAATTGACGTGGGAAAATTCGATGGCGTCGTTGAAACCGTCCAACGCCACCGTGCCGTCCGGCACTTCGTTTTGCGCGTCCAACACCTCGAAGACGCGCTCGCAGTTCGGCATCGCCGAATAAAAACTCGCCATCGCGCGGCTGAATTCTTTCGCCGGTCCGTTCATAAACGAGAGCGCGATAATAAACGACACCAAATCCGCCGGTTGCAACCGCCCCGACAGAATCCAATGTCCGCTGACGATAAACACGATTAACACGCCGAATTTGGAAGCGATGCTGGTGAGCGGGCGTTCGGCGCATTGCGCGCGGGCGTTTTTCGTCGCCATTTGAAAGGCGATTTCGTTGCACCGCTTGAAATTGCGCATTTCAAATTCTTCGCAGGCGAACGCTTTGACTGTGGCGATGCCGCTGATAAATTGCAACACCGATTGCCCGACTTTTAGACCGGCGTGCAACGACAGTTGCGCCGTGCGCCGGATTTTCTTAAACAATTTGCGCAACAAGACGCTGGCGATAGGCATCCCGACCAACGCGAGCAGCGTCAATTCCCAGTTCAGCCACAGCACATACGCCAAACAAACCGCCATAATCATCGGTTGACTGAACAGCGTCGATAAATTGTTGAACGCGCCTTGTGTGGCGCCGAGGTCGCCGCCAATCCGTTGCAAAACGTCGTTCATTCCTTTTTTCTTGAAATAGGACAAATCCATCGACAGCATTTTGGCGACGACAAATTCGCGAATGTTGATGCCCACGCGCGTCGCCAACCACGCGCCGAGGTAGCCCTGCAAATAAACAAACAGCGACAAAAAAAGCACCAACAGCGAAAACGCCGCGACGCCGAAATAAAATAAATCCGTGCGCGTCAGCGAGTCGACGTGCGGCAAGACCCACTCCCGCACCCACGGTTTGGCGGCGTGGTCGCCCAACATCGCGACCGCCGCGTGTTCTTCGGTAACGCCCGCGCCGAACAGCCGGACAAAGAAGCCGGTTATCGCGGCGACGCCGTTGTTGACCGCGCCGAACACCATGCCGGAAGTCAGCAAAAATATGAAATGAAATTTGTAGGGCAGATAAAACCGCACCAACCGCAAGACCTTAAAAAACATAGTCGTTCCTTTCACTTATGGGAAAGTTGAAAGTTGAAAGAGTGAAGTTTGATGCGCCAATTCGCTTCGCGCGATTTCAACTTTCAACTTTCAACTTTCAACTTTCAACTTTTAACTTTTAATGCTCAACTCTTAACTTTCAACTTTGAATCCGTATTTTCCGCCGCTGACGCGACAGGGCAAGACGCCCGCGCGAATTATTCTTTTCCATCCGAAAGGACTAAAAATGGACGCGACTAACGCCGTGCCGGAAGGTCTCTGCACTTTTGCCGATTTTGAGAAAATTAAATTGCGCGTGGCGGAAGTTGTCGCCGCGGCGCCGCACCCGAACGCCGACAAATTATTGGTGTTGCAATTGCGGTTGGGCGAGCGGACGAAACAAATCTGCGCCGGCATCCGCGCGTATTACTCGCCGGAGCAACTCGTCGGCAAGCGGATTGTCATCGTCGATAATTTGGAGCCGCGCAAACTGCGCGGCGAGGTCAGCGAAGGAATGTTGTTGGCGTCGCACGACCGCGGCGGCGCGGACGGCGCGGAACGGGTTACGCTCATCACCACCGACGCGCCGGATTGCCACAGCGGTAGCGCGGTGGGGTAGGCGATTCACGACGCCTACGGCGCGTGGCAATCGACGGCGATAAATCGCCGCCGAAATATCGCCCCGCCCTGCCCGCCGTTAAAACGGCGGGCTATTGAATTGCGCGGCGCCTCCGGCGCGTAACAATCGACGGCGATAAATCGCCGCCGAAATATCGCCCCGCCCCGCTCACTCGCCGCCTCGCCGTTTTTTATTTCCCGCCAGCGTTTTGCGCCGTTTTTTGCCGTAGGTTACCGGCGATTCTTGCAGGTAATTTATCGGCGCGTTAAGTTTCAACAGCCGGTCGCGCAATTTCGCCGCGTCCTCAAACCGCATTTCTTCCGCCGCGCGCACCATTTCCGTTTGCAACACGCTAATCTCCGTCTGCCGCGCGTTGTCGTCCGGCGCGAGGTCTTCGACCGCGCCAAAGAAATTTTCCCAGCCGGTGGCGAGCGACCGCGCCACGCTTCGCGGCGTGATGTGATTTTCTTCGTTATATTTTAATTGCGCGGCGCGGCGTTTTTCGTTCTCGTCCATCGCCGCCCGCATCGCGTCGCTGACGCCGTCGGCATACATTATCACGCGACCGTCGAGGTGCCGCGCGCAACGCCCAATCGTCTGAATCAAACTCGTCGTCGAGCGCAAAAAGCCCTGCTTGTCCGCGTCCAAAATCACCACCAACGACACCTCCGGCAGGTCCAGTCCTTCGCGCAATAAATTCACGCCAATCAGCGCGTCGAAATTGCCCAGCCGCAAGTCCTTCAAAATTTCCACGCGCTCCAACGTGTCGATGTCCGAGTGCAGATACTCGGTGCGCAATTGATGCTCGCGGCAATAGCGGTCTAAATCTTCCGCCAAGCGTTTGGTCAGCGTCGTGATGAGCGTCCGTTCGCCCTTCGCCGCGCGAATCTGAATTTCCCGCATAATGTCCGGCACTTGCCCCGTCGTCGGACGCACGGTTATCGGCGGGTCCACCAAGCCCGTCGGGCGCACGACCAACCGCGTAACTTCGCCCGCCGATTTTTGCAATTCGTCCGCCGCCGGCGTCGCCGACACGTAAATCGTCGGCGGCTGGCGGGCGGTAAATTCCGCGAACGTCATCGGGCGGTTGTCGAGCGCCGACGGCAGACGGAAGCCGTGTTCGACCAACGTCGTTTTGCGCGCGCGGTCGCCGTTATACATTCCGCGCAGTTGCGGCAGGGTAACGTGCGACTCGTCGATGAACAGCAGATAATCGTTGGCGGGAAAATAGTCGAGCAAGCACGAGGGGCGCGAGCCGGGCGCGCGTCCGTCAAAATGGCGCGAATAATTTTCGACGCCTTGGCAATAACCGATTTCGTTCAGCATTTCGAGGTCGTAACGGGTGCGGCTTTCAAGCCGTTGCGCTTCGAGGATTTTGTTTTGCTTGTTCAATTCTTGCAGGCGAGTTTCGAGTTCTTCTTCGATGGCGGCGACGGCGTTTTTTTTGCCGTCTTCGCTTAAAATAAAATGCGTCGCCGGATAGAGGGCGACGTGTTGATAGTTGGTGATGGCGGTGCCGGTCAACGGCGCGAACTCGGTGAGGCGTTCGATTTCGTCGCCGAAAAATTCGACGCGCAACGCGGTTTCGAGATAGGCGGGAAAAATCTCAATCGCGTCGCCGCGCAAGCGGAATTTGCCGCGCTGAAAAGCGTAATCGTTGCGCTCATAGCGCAAATGCAACAGTTGTTCGAGCAACCGGCGGCGGCTGACCGTCGCGCCGACCTGAAACGGAATGATGGCTTCGCGGTATTGGTCGGGCGCGCCCAAACCGTAAATGCAACTGACGGACGCGACGACGACGACATCGCGGCGGGTCAACAAACCGGCGGTGGCGGAGAGGCGCAGACGTTCAAGGTTGTCGTTAATCGCGGCGTCTTTTTCGATATAGACATCGGTGGCGGGCAGATACGCTTCGGGCTGATAATAGTCGTAATACGAGACGAAATACTCGACGGCGTTGTGCGGAAAGAATTGGCGGAATTCGCTGTAAAGTTGGGCGGTGAGGGTTTTGTTGTGCGAGAGAACGAGCGCGGGTTTTTGCAGTTGCGCGATGACGTTCGCCATCACAAAGGTCTTGCCGGAACCGGTAACGCCGAGCAACGTCTGGTCGTGCTTGCCGCGGCGCAACCCGTCCACGAGCGCCTCAATGGCTTGCGGTTGGTCGCCGGCGGGCGCGTAGGGAGCGGTGAGTTGGAACATAAACGCTAATCCGGCAAGATGAATTCGTTGACGGTTTTTGTTTGCCGCGCCCGCACGACTTCCGGTTCGACAAAGACCCAGCCCGCTTTTTCCAACCGCGGACGCTCTTCGTCCATGTGCCGGTGCAAACCTTCAATGCCGCCATACATCTCAAATAATTTTTTGCGATTTTCCCATACTTCAACGATGGGGTCAATTTCGGGATAATAATGCATCATTTTCTCCTCGGCAAAGTCAGCAGTAAATCCGGCGCAATCAAAAACGGCGTCCACAAATTATGTCGCTCATTATAGGCGCGAATTTTTTCATTTGAGCGAGTTCCCAAATGGCGAAAGTTCCAACTGAGCAAGTAGTCGATTTTCAGATTGACGCCAGCCGCCAAATGATAACTGTCGTATTTGGCGCTATCCGGCAACTGCAACAGTTGGCGATAAACCAACGCCAAATCCTCAATCGCGTCGCTCTTCGGAATTACCGTGATGCCCCCGATAAAAGCCAGTCGCCGTTTCGCCGCCTCGGCGTCGCCAAGTGCGCATTCGTCGATAACATATTGGCTGACGTATAGGTCGAATTTATGCCGTTCGTGTTCCCAAAACAGTTTGGTGGTCGCTTGTTTGCCGGCGATGATGATGTCGGTGCTGGTGCGCGCGCTACCAACGCTCGGCACCGTGGTTTCGATATAAACGCTGGGCTTGATGACCGGCATAAGCGAGTATCCCTCTTGTTAGAGTTGAAAGTTAAGAGACGGCAAAAGGGAAAAGCGGTTTTCTCAACTCTCAACTCTACTCCAAGTTCGCCGCCTGTTCTTTCAGTTTTTCGACCGCGTTTTTGGCTTCGACCGCGGCGGCGGTGATGGTCAGGTCGTTGGCTTTGCTCGCCGTCGTGTTGATTTCCCGCAAAAATTCCTGCGCCAAAAATTCCAAGCGCTTGCCGACCTCGCCGCCCTGTCGCAACAGTTGCCGAAATTGTTCCACGTGCGATTCCAACCGGTCGAGTTCTTCGTTGATGTCCACGCGGTCGGCGAAAAAGACCAGTTCGCGCTCCAACGCCTGCCGGTCGCAATCGCGCGTCGCCGCGATTTCCGCCAGCCGGCTCGTTAATTTTTCCCGTTGCCGCTCAATCAGCGCCGCCGAATTTTGCCGCGCCAATTGGCGAAAACTCTCAATCGGCGCGACGATTTCGAGCAACCGCGCCGCCGTCGCGCCGCCTTCGGTTTCCCGCATCGCGCACATTTGCCGCAACGCGCCCGTCGTCGCCGCGCGGATAATTTCCCATTCCGCCGCCGTCGCCGGCTCGTTGAACGTTTCGCCGAACAAGCCGGGCAATTGCAACAAATCGCTAATCGTCAACTCGCCGCCGAGCCGCAATTCGGCGGCAAATTGCCGCGCCGCGGCGACGACGTTGCGGACGTTTTCCGAGACCAGCGGATTGTTCAGCGCCAACGGGCGCGTCAGCGTTACCGTCGCGTCAATCGCGCCGCGATGCAATTTTTCGGCAAGCAGGTCGCGCAAATTTTTTTCGTATTCGTTGAGCGCCGGACGACTGCGCACGACGATTTTGGCGCCGCGATGATTGACGCTTCGCAATTCGACGCGCGCCGTCGTTTCGCCCGCCGTCGCCGCGCCGCCGCCGAAACCGGTCATACTGTAAATTGCCGCCATTTTTTCTCCCGAAGTGAAGCGATTACGAAATTGAAATTACGAACGGATTGGTTTTCTAACTTTTTCTCGCACGGAGGCGCGGCGGACACGGAGTAAATACAAATTGGAGCCGCTCTATTCAATTGCCACGCGCTTTAGCGCGTGGATAGCGGTGGCAAATGACCGGCTTTAGCCGAACGGCTGTTTGGGCTAATGCCCTTTCTTTTTTGACCGCCGACCACGTCGGCGTGGCAATTGAATAGAACAACCGCGAAACCATTTTGTCATTCGTAATTCGTAATTTTTAACTTATGTTACGCGAACTTGTCATCATCGACTCCGCTAAAAGCCCCGACCGGGGCTTAATATGAATAACCCCGAGTGGAGCGGCGAGGTTCTATCCGCCGCGCAACTCGGGGAAAAACGCCCCCGTATCAACCAACCCCGCAAGGGGTTGAACCCCTCTCGGGGTTCTTATTTTTGTTGGGCGGCTTTATCCCCGACCGGCGCGACGATAGCGCGTGTCGCTTGGTCGAGGTTATTCAAATTAAACGCCTACGGCGTTTTTTAAGGATTTTTACTTTTATCAAGTCCGTTACGATTTGTTGACGCGCGTAACCCGAGTTTTTAATTCTTAATTTTTAACGGCGCTTCCCCGCCCGGCACGAGGTCGCACGCCAGCGGAATGACCTCGTTGTCCGCCGTGTCAAATTTGATTTTGCTCTTCACAATCAGCCACTTCACCACCGACGGCGTCGGTATCGTCGTTACGACGGACAACACGATAATCGCGTTGAAAAATTCCGGCGGAATTATCTGCATTTGTTTGGCGACCTCGGCGGCGGCGATGGTCGCCGAGAGTTGCGGCACGGTCATCAAGCCCGCGCACAGCGCCTTGCGCTTGCTGAAACCGCTCAGCCACATCGCGAGATAGCCCGACAAAAGTTTACTCGCCACCAACCCGCCGACCACGGCGAGAACGATATTCACGTTCGACCACGCCGTCGTCAAAATCCGCAAATCCGTTTGCAGTCCGATGTTGAAAAAGGTAATCGGAATAATTAAGCCGTAGCCGATGCCTTCCATTTTTTTGAAAATTATCCGCCCGTGGTCGTGAAAACCGGGCGCCTGCACAATCGCCATACCGGCGATAAACGCGCCGACAATCGGGTTGACCCCGACGACCTCGCCGATAAACACCACCGCCAGCACCACCACCAAAAAAAACGTCAGGCGCAAATCGTCGGCGGCGGAGACCTGCTCGGTGATGTGTTTCGCGACTTTCGGCACCAACCATAGCGCCAGCACGATAAACAGCAAAACCAACGCGACAAACAGCGGAATAAACCCGTTGCCGAGCGGCGCCGTGTTGAAGTGGTCGAACAGCGAAATGCCGCCGGCGTTGGCGGAAAAATCTTCAAGCAAATTGCGCCGTTGCAACTGCACGCAGACCGCGAACAGCACCAGCGACGACACGTCGGTAACAATCGTCGCCGTCAAAACCGCGACGCCGAAACGGGTGGCGGCGATTTTCAGTTCGCGAATGACCGGCAACACGAGGTCGATGGAGTGCGAGGCGAAAATTGCGGCGGCGGTCCATTTGCCGAGGGTGTCGTCGGGATAAAACAGCGAATAAACACAATAGCCCATCGTCGCCGGCAGGGCGAAAGTGAAAACGCTGAGCGTTATCACCGCGCGTTTGGCGGCGCGCAACAGCCGCAACGACACGTCCATACCGGCGAGCGCCATCAGGAAAATCAGCCCCAATTGTCCGAGCGCGTCGAGGACGCTGTAAAGGCGAACGGTCGGATAATTGCCGCCGATGAGGCGGTTGAGTCGGTCGATTAAATCGAAATTCGACGGGAGAAAAATGCTGTGCTTGCCGACGATTATCCCGATGAGCATCGCCGTAACGACGCCCGGCACGTGCCCGCGCCGCAGGTAATACGACGCGACGGAAATCACCGCGATAATCAGCAGAAAGATGAAGAGGAAGGAAGTCATGAGGTTTTGCGGAAGCGGCGAGTGAGCAGTTGGCAGTGGGCAGTCGCCAACGGTCGCTCTGCTCACTACCCACTCCGTTCGGCGAATGATACCGAGAATCGCCGCGGCGAAAACCCGAAAAAAAATGAAAGGGAAAAGGGATGCGGGTTAAGCGGGTCTAATTACCAAAATTTGCGAATAAATCGCGATTTATCATCTTGACAATCGCGCCGTTTATTTATCCAATTCACGCTTTAATTTTGTCGTGCGGGACGTGGCGCGGTCGGCGTTACCGGTCGATAAAAAGAGGAGGTGTTTTCACGATAAAATTTAGCGGTTAGCGTTAGACAAACACGCCGTCATATCTCCACCTGACAGCGTTATCAATGGGACAATCCAAAACTTCCAGAGTTAAAAAGTTGTTCCCATACAGGCTACCGTGCTCCCGCGTGGGGGCGCTGTGCATTGCGTTGCCTGTATGGGTTCTGGAAGACCTTGGATTGGACGCGATTACGGCGTCCTTTTTTTATTGCCGAAAATTCGCGTCAAATAAATTGGGAATGCCCGAATCCGCTGTGGATTCGGGCTTTTTCTTGTGAAAGGAGAATGCAATGTTTCGAAAATCGTTAATCGGCGCGGCGGCGGTTATGGTCTGCGGACTAATGCTCGGCTGTGGTGGGGACGAAAGCAGTGACGGTAAAAGCGGCGGCGGCGTTAGCGAAAAACGCCGTAACGAAATCGCCGCCGAACTCCGTAAAGAAAATCTGTCCAGCAAGGACTATGCGTTGGCGATGGTGGCGGCGACCGGCACGCCGAAAGAAATTGCCGCCGAAATCGCGAAAGGCGTGGATAGCCCTAACGACCTGTTATTTCTTGCCGCGAAGTATAACGAGAACCCTGAAGTCATCACCGCCTTGATTAACGCGGGTGCAAACGAGAACGCCAAAGACAAAAACGGCAATACGCCGCTACACTCTGCCGCGTTGAACAACAAGAATCCTGAAATTATCGCCGCGCTGATAAAAGCGGGCGCGGACGTGAACGCCAAAAACGATATGGGTGTGATGCCGTTGTATGCCGCCGCCGCGATTAATCAAAATCCAGAAGTTATCGCCGCGTTGGTCAAAGCGGGCGCGGATGTGAACGCCCAAGGCTATAACGGCGAGACGCTACTATACTACGCCGCGGCGAACAATCAAAATCCAGAAGTTATCGCCGCGCTGATTAAAGCCGGCGCCGACGTGAACGCCAAAAACAATGAGGGCTTGACGCCGCTACAATGGGCGATTCGTACGGGAAACGCCGACGCCGAAAAATCATTACGCGCCGCGACAGAAAACATCAAAAACTTTCTCGTGTTAGTGGAATCCGGCGCGCCCTCCGAAATTGAAGCCGCGATTAAAGCGGGCGCGTACGTGAACGCCAAAAACGAGCACGGCTGGACGCCGCTACATTCTGCCGCGCAGAACAACAATAATCCTGAAATTATCACTGCGCTGATTAAAGCGGGCGCGGACGTGAACGCCAAAAACGAGCACGGCTGGACGCCGCTACATCTTGCCGCCGCGAGTAATCAAAACCCCGAAGTTGTCGTCGCGCTGATGAAAGCGGGCGCGGACATCAATACTAAAGATAATGGTGGCTCAACGCCGCTACATAGCGCCGCCGCGTTTAATGAAAACCCAGAAGTTATCGCCGCACTGATGAAAGCGGGCGCGGACGTGAACGCCAAAACCGAGTACGGCGCGACGCCGCTACATTTTGCCGCGTGGAATAACGAGAATCCTGAAATTATCGCCGCATTGGTTAAAGCGGGCGCGGACGTGAATGCCAAAGATAAATGGGGCGAGACGCCGCTGGAACGGGCGATTAGCAATGGAAACGCCGCCGCCGAAAAAGCATTGCGCGACGCGGTCGCGAAAGAATGAAGACGCGGCAAAAGACGCGCCTACCGCGCGAATTGGGTTGACCGCGTAGCGGGTTTTGATAATTATTCCGCCGTTCACGCTGAAAGCGCGACCGGCGGAAATTTCTTTGTCGCCACCGCGCCGACGCGAACCCGCATAACCTCGGTTAAGATTAAAAATTGAGATGACTTTTCTTAGAATCCTTAAAATGATTCGCCCCCTTAAAAATTTTCCCTTAACCCCTTGGAGTTCCGCTAATGTCCGCCGAAGAAGACACGCGCCTTGACCTGTTCGCGATTTGCCGCGAAATTCTGTTGCAATTATTGGACGGCAAAATGCCCGCCGATGTCGATAAGACGCTCGACGAACTCGGCGTTCCCGCCGGCGACCGCGAGCAACTTATCAACCTCACGGTCGTCAGCGCGCAAGCCGTCAATCCGGTGATTGAGCAAAAAATTAACAAAGGCGAAGCGGCGCGGAATTTAGTCGCGCAGGGAATGGGCGCGGAGATGGCGGAGTCGATGGTCAATTTGATTCTCGACGTGATGACCGAGCGGGCGGAGGCGAAAGTCGGCGACCAAAATCTGCCGGAAATTGACGAAAAAACGGCGCGAATTTTGATGAAACTCGGTTTGATTACCTTGACCGATTTGCAAAACGGCGGCGACGAAACGGCGATGGCGCAAGCGCTCCACAACCTTGAGGACATCGCCGATTACCGCGACGTCTATAACCGCGAAGCCGAATTTATCGCCAACGTGAAACTCGCCGCGAGCGCCGCGCAACGCGCCTTGGCGCAACCGTTGCCGGAAGTCATCAAACAACTCGGCATCGACCAAAAACCGCCATACGTCGGCGTGTTGGCGCTGTTCTTTATGCGGGTGCGGCAAGAACCGTGAACAATTAATAATTCACAATTAACAATTAACAATTGCAGAGAGGAACCGATTTCGATTTCGCTTTGCGCTTCTGAAAATCAAACTCCACAATTGTTAATCGTTAATTGTTAATTGTAAATTGTTAATTGTGGCTTTACTTCATCGCCTGTTCGACCGCGACCGCGACCGCGACCGACGCGCCGACCATCGGGTTGTTGCCCATCCCGATTAAGCCCATCATTTCGACGTGCGCCGGCACCGACGACGAACCGGCGAATTGCGCGTCCGAATGCATCCGCCCCATCGTGTCGGTCATCCCGTAAGACGCCGGTCCCGCCGCCATATTGTCGGGGTGTAGCGTCCGTCCGGTGCCGCCGCCCGAAGCCACCGAGAAAAATTTCTTGTTTTGTTCCAACCGCTCTTTTTTGTAGGTCGCCATCACCGGATGCTGAAAGCGCGTCGGATTCGTGCTGTTGCCGGTGATGCCGATGTCCACGTCTTCAAGGTGCATAATCGCCACGCCTTCACGCACGTCGTCCGCGCCGTAGCAACGGACTTTCGCCTTGTCGCCGCTCGAATACGCCTTTTCTTTGACCACTTTCACTTTACCGGTGAAGTAGTCAAACTCCGTCTGGACATAGGTGAAGCCGCACACGCGGCTGATAATCATCGCCGCGTCTTTGCCCAAGCCGTTGAGAATGACGCGAAGCGGGGCGGTGCGCGATTTATTCGCGGTGCCGCCGAGTTTAATCGCGCCTTCCGCCGCCGCGAACGATTCGTGTCCGGCGCAGAACGCGAAACATTTGGTTTCTTCTTCGAGCAGGCGCGAGGCGAGATTGCCGTGTCCGATGCCCACTTTGCGGTCGTCGGCGACCGAGCCGGGAATGCAAAAACTCTGCAAGCCCTCGCCCAAGACCTTGGCGATGTCCGCGCCTTTTTTCACGCCGCGCTTAATCGCCACCGCCGCACCGACGGTGTAAGCCCAGCCGGCGTTTTCAAAAACAATCGGTTGCGTTTCTTTGACGATTTTAATGACGTCCGCGCCTTTTTCTTGGCAGATTTTCTCGCATTCCTCGACGGTGCCGATACCCGCCGGCTTGATAAACGCCTCGATTTGTTTTATCCGCCGGTCGTAACTTTCGAATAGAGCCATTTTTTTCTCCTAAATTTAGTTTGAAAAATAAAAATCAAGCGTCGCGCGGCGTTATTTCGCCGCCGGACGCCACCATTTGAATCCGTTGCTTTTACTTCGTTCGTCATAATAGCGTAAGAGTTCTGCCGTGGACATATCTTTCGTCTCACGATAGACGCGCGCTTGCGCTTCTTCTTTGAACTTCAAGCAATCAAATTCTTTTGCCGGTTTTGTCGTCGTTTCCATAATTCAACAACTCCTGCGGACTGCGGATTTCAACTGACGCATAACCGTTTTTCAGATTGACGCCGTTATAACCCCGAATGCGGTCAAGATTGACGATGTGCTTGAAGTTCCAACTGGCGATGGCGTCAACGCGGTTCACCGTCGCCAGCGCGATATGTCGGCAATCATCGACGCTGGCTTCGCCGACCACTTTTTCGGCGATATAACGATTGGCAAGCGCTTTGGCTTCTTCCGTCAGTTTAACGCTTTCTATCGAACTCCGGTCGCACCGGTCAAGCAACTCGCGCACCCGTTGCGGGGCATTCGTCAACTCGTCGCCCAACACGTCCGAAACCACAAACACCACCTCGCCCGCGACAAGCCGCGCAAACAACGCTTGCGTCGCCGCCGCAAATTCGTCGTCGAAATAACCGCCCACGACGGAAGTGTCAATGTAAATTCGTTGCGTTTTCATTTGTCCCTCCCGCCGGCGTCCTCAACGCCGACGTTTCTACTCTTTCCGCGGATTGATGACTTTTTTCGCCTCGGCGAAACGCCCGTAGGTGCCGATGGCTTTTTTCAGCGCTTCGTCGGGCGCCATTCCCTTCTGGAAAATGTTTTCGAGCATAATGCCGAGTTTGACGAATTTGTAGCCGATGACTTCGCCGTCTTCGTCCAACCCCATTTCGACGACGTAGCCCTCCGCCATTTCCAAATAGCGGACGCCCTTGGCGCCGGTGGCGAACATCGTGCCGGTAACCGAGCGCAAGCCCTTGCCCAAATCCTCCAACGACGCGCCGACGACCAAGCCGCCTTCCGAGAACGCGGACTGCGTGCGCCCATAGACGATTTGCAAAAAGATTTCCCGCATCGCGACGTTGATGGCGTCGCAAACGAGGTCGGTGTTGAGCGCTTCGAGAATGGTTTTGCCCGGCAGAATTTCCGCCGCCATCGCCGCCGAGTGGGTCATGCCGGTGCAACCGATGGTTTCGACGAGGGCTTCTTCGATTTTTCCCTCTTTGACGTTGAGCGTCAGTTTGCAGGCGCCCTGTTGCGGCGCGCACCAACCCACGCCGTGGCTGAAGCCGTTGATGTCTTTGATTTCATACGCTTTGGTCCATTTGCCCTCTTGCGGGATGGCGGCGGGTCCGTGCTTCGGACCTTTTTTTACCGTACACATCTCGTTCACCTCGTGACTGTAATTCATACTGTTTTCCCTCCTGAAACAAAAAAATCCCGACGAAACGGCGCGTATTTTGCCGGCGACAAAACGACAAGCAATGAGCGCCTTCGCCCGAAACCGCCGAAAACCGGAAAAAAGTGAGGAGTGAACGGTGAACAGCGCGCGTCGGCGAATTTGAAAATAAAATCCCACAACTGCCCACTGTTTTCCCGCCGTTAAAACGGCGGGCTATTGAACGTTTGCCGCGCTTCGCGCGTTGCAATCGGCTCACTGTCCACCGTTTTCCCGCCGTTAAAACGGCGGGCTATTGAACGTTTGCCGCGCTTCGCG
>BNUQ01000026.1 GCA_025997475.1 Planctomycetales bacterium | reverse complement strand
ACCAACTAAAAACTACCAACTCTGTTCTTCTGGGCGTCCCCGCTCGAACCTCCTTCTATTGGTTAATGAAAACCGGTCCCTGCCATCAGGAAAGCCCACTTTCATCCCAAACGAGCGGGATACGCCCGCCTAATAAAAAAAAAGACCGCCCGCGAAAACGGGACGGTCTTTTTTTTTAAAGTTGAAAGTTAAAAGTTGAAAGTTGAGAAAAGAGCAATCGTTGATTAACCGGCGCAGGTGGCGGCGGTGTTTCTACCGAGCGAAATTCCCCTCTACGGAGGGCTGAGGAGGACTATCCGCTGGCAGGCGGCGGCGCTATCGCCGATTGACGGGGTGGTTGCCGAAATTGGGACAACGCGAGCAACCACCCCGGCAGTCCGGCAAACCGCACCGGACTGCCACCCCTCCGTAGAGGGGAATTAAATTTGCCGCGCTTCGCGCACTTTCAACTCTCAACTTTTAACTTTCAACTTTCAACTCTATTCTTCGTCGTCGTCATTTTCATTGGCGCCGCCGACGGTTTGGCTCAACGTGTAAGTGTGCGTGTCGGCGTTCAGCGAACTGTTCAGTTCATACATATCGGCGAGGTATTTGATAATCCGGTCAACGTCCCAGCCGACGATGCTGATTTCAATCGGCAACTGCTTGATGTTGTCATTCACGTTAATCGTTACGCCGGTTTGTTGCGCGATGCTGGCGGCGACTTGCGACAACGGCACGCCGGCGAAATCCACGTCGATTTTCGTTTTATTCCCGCCCTCGCCGCCGTTTTCGACCACAATCGGCGTCTGTTTGCTCAACACCACCGCTTGATTTTCGTTGACCGACCACGTCGCGCCGACCTGTTGGCAGACCTGCGAAATGAAATCCCGCAACGGCACCCGTCCGGCGGCGAGATGGAGCGGCGTGTTGCCGAGTTCCGGGTCGCTGACTTCCGGCTCGACGACCACGACCAAATCCTCAATGTTGCTCAACGCCACCAAAGCGTCGCTAAATTTCATCGGCGCGTCGCCGGCGACATCGAAGCCCAAATCAAGCGTCAAATTCACGTCTTTGGTTACGGTCGGCGTCGCCACGATTTTCGCCCCCGCCGCTTCCTCCACGACTAACGGCGCGTTTTTATCGGCGGCGTCCGCGGCAAACGCCGGAAAAGTCAAGCAACCCGCCAAGATGAAAAATGTTTTGTTCATTACGGTATCCTCCCTTTTGAGATTTTACTTAAACGGATTGACTGAACGGGAAAGAATGAAAAATGGCGGAGAGGCAGGGATTCGAACCCTGGGTACCCGTAAAGGCACATCGGTTTTCGAAACCGACCCATTCGACCGCTCTGGCACCTCTCCGCGTCGATGAATGGCGTGGCATAAAAGAAACGGCGGATTCTGTTAATCGCCGACGGCAAGTCAATAAAATAAAGAACAATTACGAATTAAGAACTCAGGGTCCGCGGTCAACGAAAAGGCGCGAATTTTTACGCATAAAAAAGAGATTTTTTTTGTCCACGAATTACCCGGATTAACCGGAATTTTTGTTTCTCACCGAGGCGCAGAGCCACAGAGTTCCACCGAGAGAAAACAAAAAAATTACTCTTTATTTTTTCTCTCTATTTTCTCTCCGTGCCTCTGTGGCTCGGCGAGAAATCGCTGGCTCTTAAATTCGGGTTAAGTTCTTTTTATGTCCATGCGTGGATTTTTTTGCGCGTAATATTGAGTCAAGAATTGTGGATTGACGGTCAAAACTGCGCGAAGCGAATTTGAAAATCTCCGAAAACCCTCAATTCTGCACTCTTAATTCTTAATTCATATTCCGCGGTCTTCGTTGGTGTGGTTGCAACGAAGAATTTGAAAAAACTCCGCTAATCGCGCTGAAAGGGACGCAGTCCCGTAGCGCGAAATATATCAGCCCAGGGCAAGGCACACGCTCTACCGTGCCGCCGCCCTGGGTCGCGGTTGATTGATAAAACCATCCGACAGTTCCGCCGTTAGGCGGCGTCTCGCCGCCATTGGCGGCGAAAGCGGTTCGCCAAAACGCGGCGAACCGTCCAATTGCGGTTGGCGCTCCGCGCCGTCTTTACCTATGGTGGCGCGGCTGATAGAGCATCGCCGCTTACCATAGGCTGATATATTTCGCCCCGTTGGGGCGGCTGGCGGAATGATTATCAAAATCGCGTAACATGAATTCTTAATCTTTAATTGCTCTTTGACGGCGGCATTTTTAGTTTCATTCCGACTTGCAAATCGTTGGGCGAGGAAAGTTGGTCGCGATTTAGCGCGTAGATTTCCTGCCATTTCGCCGCCGCGCCGTAAAAACGCGCGGAAATCGCCGACAACGTGTCGCCGCCGACCACCGTATAAACGTCGCCGTTCAAGGTCGCCGCGTTGGTTGCTCTTGCGCCGGAGGACCCCGTCGGCTCGCTCGCCGCCGGCGAACCGATTCCCCAGTCGTCCGTTTTATTTTTATTGACGGTCGCCGCCGCGGGAATTTTCAGCGGCACGCCTTCGCGAAAACCGCCGCGTTTCAGATGCGGATTGGCGTCGCGCAAACGCCGGATATTTTCCGCCGTCGCCGAACCGTAATACCTTGCCGCCAATTCCGGCAACGAATCGCCGTCGCGAATCACGTGTATCGTTTCGGTCGCCGCTTGGCTCGCCGAATTTTCCGACGACAAGAACGACGGACTGTTAATGGTTTTTGGTTTCACCGTTTCCGATTTCACCGTTTCCGACCGGTTAGGGCGCCGCGCGGTCGGCGTTGCCGACAACGTCGCCGCTTCGTTAGTTACCCGCGACGTGGTCGCACGCGACGCGGTTTCCGCCGCCGGCAATGCCGGTAAAAAATTGTCCAACGCCGGCAAGGTCGCCTCGTTTTCGTCGGGGCGCAACACCGGCATTTGCCCGGAGGACTTATTCCCCTGGGACCTCGTCCCAGGGGACGCAGTCCCAAAGGACGCAGTCCCAAAGGACGCAGTCCCGGAGGACGCAGTCCCGAAGGACGCCGATGCCGAGGCGGCGGGCGTCGCAGACGCAAGTGTCGCAGACGCGGGTGTCGCAGACACGGGTGTCGCCGGTTCTGCCGTCGCGGGCGCGAACGCCGGAAAATCATCCGGCGGTAACGCCGTCGCAATAGATAATTCTTTTTTGGGCGCCGGTTTCACCGGCGCAATCGCCGGACTGACCGCCGGCGCAGAATTGCCAATCGGAATGACTTCGGTTTCGAGTGGCGGCGCGGCGTCTTGCGGCGCGGGCTGTTTGACGCGCCAGACGATATAAATCGACAGTCCGATGAGCGCCAACGCGACCAGCGCGAACGTTCGTGAGTGCGAACCGCGCTTACCCTCAATCAGTTGGGCTTGCAACTTTTCGTTAATGCCGTTGGTTTCCATGGCGTCCTCGTTTTTTCAGAAATAACTCCGCTCGAATTTTCGCGCCTCGCCGTAGAGCGGAAAGGTCTGCTCCAAGGTGCGGAAAGTGTGGCTGTGAATATCGCGCTTGCCGTCCGGTCGCTCGCCGATGCCGAGAATTTCGTGCAACATTTCGTGAAACACGACGTATTCGACAAAATAGCGCGGCACGGCGGCGCAGTCCAAGCGGCGGCTAATTGTGATGATATTTTTTTTCGGGTCGTAGTAGCCGAGCAACGTCCGGCGCGCGCGGCGGCGCAAAATTTCCCGCCCCCAAGTCAGCGGCGCCGCCGAGCGCCCTTGCAAATAATCGCGATTTATCGCCGCCGCGATTGCCGTCAGGTCGTAGGTCTTGCCCTGCGTAATTAGCGCGCGGCGTCGCGGCGTCGCGCGGGAAATTTGCCGCGTGTTGGCGTTGATAAATTCGCGCGCGGCGGCGGGACAGTTGCCGGTCAGGAAAAAATCCGCGAGCGCCGCCAGCACCGGCTCGGGTGCGGTCAAAAACATTTTGTGCGCGCGCAACACGCCGCTTTTTTTTGAAAGCATCGTCGAAGCGTTGTCGGTCAACACCAACACGACCGGTTTTTTCGTCAGTTCTCGCAACCGGTTTTGCAGAGTGAAAGTCGTTCTCGGCGCGGCGGCGGACATTGGCGGAGATAAATTATAGGTGAATAGCGCGGGAAAAACCGAGGCGCGAATCGTATGAAAGAAAGCGCGGGGTTCAAGGCGCGGTAACCGACCGCGAAGCGGAACGGGCGATTGCGGCAAAAATTATTCCGACCTCGGCGACCACACCCGCACTGTCGCCGCCGTCATCGTTATCGGCGTGGGCGGTAACGACGACGGTCTTTTTCGTGAATAAATCGCAACGGTATTTATGGCGTTGGAAACGGTAAAAAACAATTAACAATTTACAATTAACAATTATTGAAAGGATGCGCTCCGCGCATTTTAAAAATAACTCCGCTAAATAATTGTTAATTGTTAATTGCTCTTCATTGGTTGCCCGGCAACCACGGCGTGCGTTCGCCGGGGAAAATCAGCGGTCGGTCGGCGGGCCACGGGCTGATGTTTTGTTTGTCGCCGCCGAAATCAATCATACCGGTCTGCGTGTCAATCCACACCCGTTCGTTTTGCTGGAAAATGCGCGACATTTCATTGGTCGCCGGAATTTGACTCCGCAAAATTTGCGGCAACGGCGCGCCGGACAACACCAATTGATGCAACGACGCGCTGTAAGTCGCGTTGGCGCTCCGCGTGCGAATGGTCGTGCCGGATAAACCGAACGGGTCGGCGACGCCGGTTACCGACGACGGGAAACTGTTGAAATACACGTTGCCGACGCATTCCAACGTTTCCGCCCGCGCCTGACTGCCACGGTCGGTCAGATTGGCGCCGCGCTCCAATCGTATCGTCATTAAATCGCACTTCGCCTGCAACGTCGCCTGCGTCATCACCACGTCGCGCTGAAACGTGATTTTGCCCTCCGGCATATTGTAGAGCATCTGTCCGCCGTAAGTCAGTTTGTAGTCGCCGTCGCTACTCGCGCCTTCCGCCGCAAACGCCGACGACATATTCACCGCTTGTCCCGACAAAAACACTTGTCCGCGCCCCGTCGCCGTGATTAAGCCCTGCGTTTCCCGCACCATTAGGCGCGGCGCCAACAAGCGGAAGCCGTCGCGATTGTCCACTTCGGCGAGTTGCCGTTGGTCGCCTTCTAAAATCATCACGTCGCCGTCGTCGTTGATGTTGACTTGTCCCTTGGCGCCAATCGCCTGTCGCGTGCCTTGCCGCACCGTAACCTTACCCTCGACAATCACGCGGCTCAACCGGCGCGGCAGAGTGGCGGCGGCGGTGTCGTCGCCCGCCATTGCCGGCGTTTCGACGGGGGCGCTCACGCTCGCGTCTTTGACTAAATCCGCCTGCATCACGTCGCTGGTTACGACCATATCGGCGCGGCGCAAGGTTACGTTGTCGCGGAAAATGGCGCGGCTGTTTTCGCCGGAGACCAAATAATCGGCGCGTCCCGAATAATGCACCGTCGCCTTTTCGTTGGTCGAGCGGTCGAGCAACGTCAATTCGCCCGCGCCGATACTGCTAATCGTCGTGCCGGTCGGGTTGGTTACGATTTTCGGACCGTAAAAGACCGCGCCGTTTTCTTCCCAGACCTTCGCCGGAAAATTCGGCATTCCTTCGAGCATAATCAATTCTTTGACGTTCGGACGCCCGCAGGCGTATTCGCGCACGATGCGCGCCGCTTCGCAGTGGTGCAGACGCCAATCGAGGGTTACGCGCTCCTGTTGGTTGCCGATGGCGTCGAGGCGGCGGATTTCTTTGCGTTCGGGCTCGCGCTCCAACAAATACAACATCAGCCGATACGACGACAAAACCTGCTCGCCGCTGTTGGCGGTAACCTGTCCGTAAAAATCCACCGTGTCGCTCATCTGGTCATAAACCATATGCGATTTGAAATTGATAATCGTGCCGCTGGCGGTTACGTCATAGGCGTTGCCGAGTTCGCGCCGCTCGCCGCCCAAGATGCCGGAGCCCGGTCCGACGGCTTCGACATAAACGACGCGCTGACCGTTGACCGACCGCTCGTAGCGATACAGCGTGATTTTTTTGGCGATGAAATAACCGTTGCCGGGCGTTTCGATTTCCGGCTGGCGCGTGCCGGAAAGTTCAAATTTGTCGAGCAAAATCAAACCGCGACTGCCGGCGGCGCGGCTGTGGCTGGGCGTCATTTCCAAGCGGTCGGCGCGGGCTTGGCGGTTTTGGTAGAGAACCTCGACATTGTCGGTGGCGGTGATTTTGTGGACGCGCGCCATCGCGTCTTTGTTGTCGCGCGCGCCGCTTAATTCCGTGAAGTCAACCTGCAATTTTTGCGCGGTCAGTTGCAAGTCGGGATTGCGCAGTTTGACGTTCTGGTCAAAGACGGCGATGCGGTTTTTCTGGTCGAAAAACAGGCGCTTGGTGAAGTTGATAATCGTCCGGTCGTCGGCGGGCGCCGTTTCCGCCGCGTCGTAGTCGCCGATGCCGCCGCCGAGCCGCGCTTCGCCGTGTTCGCCGGTGGCTTCGAGAATTTGATTGTTGATGAGATAGGTGATGCGCTGATTGCGGATTTCGTGATTTTCCAACCGCGCCAGCGGCAGTTTGCCGGCGCGGTCGTCGGTGATGAGCAACTCGCCGCTACTTTCGTTGTAACGGGCGTATTGTCCGAACGCCGACCAGTCGCCGAGGTCGTCGCCGGCGGCGCCCGGATTGCCGCGACCGTTGATTTTCACCTCGTCGTCGTCGCTCCACGCGACCAATTCCTTGAAACTGTCGTCGCCGCTTTGCGCGTCCAACACGACGTTGAGATATTGACTGTTAATGCGCAGGCGGTCGCGGGTAACGTTCACGGTGTCGGCGAAATTGATGCGATGCTGGTCGAAGTCGTAACGCGCCGAGCCGTGCGAGCGGATTTTCGTGGCGCTGGACGGAATGAGTTTGCCGTAGCGGTCTTGGCGGACGATCTCCATTTCGACTTCGCGCAAAATTTCCAGCACGCCGCCGAGTTCTTGCCCGTCGCCGTCGATTAAATCGAAGTCGTCTTTCCGGTTGGCGATTTCGTAAGTCATATCCACGCCGACGACGGTGAGCGTGCGGTCTTCACGGCGCATCGTTACCTCGCCCGCGCCGTTGAGAATGCCGGCGGTGTTGTTCCATTTGGCGGAGTCGGAGCAGGTAATCGTCGCGTCGAGCGAGCCGTCGCGGCGAAAACGTTTGACGACGACGGGCTTGCCGGGAGCGCCGTCGAGAACCACGATGTCCTGCGACGCGCCGGTGTCGGCGCGGATTTGTAGATAAGTGCCTTTACTGCTGGCGATGCTTAATTTGACCGGCTGATTGCCGTTTTCGGCGGGAGCGGCGGTGTCATAGACGGTAACGACGACATCGTCCATTTTGATTTGCTGGGCGCCGACTTCGCCGATGTTGGTGGCGACGGCGCGCGCCGCGTTAATCTGGCAGAAAAAAACGTCGTCTTTGTAGAGTTGAAATTCGGCGTCGGCGTATTCTTTGCTGATGCCGCCTTCGGCGGCGAAGCCGACCGCGCCGCAAAAGAGCAACCCAAGAATGAGAAAGCGTCGCATCATTTTTTCGGCGCGCAAAAGTTATGAAAAAGGGATTAGGCGCGAACCTAATCCCTATGGTAAATGTGGTAGCGGGGACAGGACTTGAACCTGCGGCCTCCGGGTTATGAGCCCGACGAGCTACCAGACTGCTCCACCCCGCGATGTAATGGCGGCGCAGTGTAGCGGCGGGGCGGCGGCTGTCAAGGAAAGGGAAGAGGGAAAAGGGAAAGTTGAAAGTTCCGATGGCGCTTTTCGCGCTTTTCGCGCCTCTTAAACGCTTAAAATTCTTCCCTTCTTAAAATATTTTTCCTTTCCTCTCTTTCCGCAAAAAAAAATTATTTTTTTCTGGCATTTGTCGCGGCGGCGCGTATTATCCCGAAATTGTGTATGGCGGGAAAGGTTGGTCTCCGGGCTTTTTCCGTCTTTTTGAATCGGAGAGTGGAAAACCCCGCGAGGGGTGCGCAACGAAGGAGATACCAGTGGCTAGTGGCAAAGTGAAGTGGTTCAACAATCAAAAGGGTTACGGTTTCATCGTCCCGGATGATGGCGGCAAGGACCTGTTTGTTCATCACAGCGCGATTTTGATGGACGGGTTCAAAACTCTGAAAGATGACCAAGCCGTCACCTATGACGCGGCAGAAGGCAAAAAAGGTCCGGAAGCGACCAATGTCCGCCCGCTCTAATTTTCGTGATTGCGAACTAACAAAAAACGCCCGACAAGTTCGGGCGTTTTTTTTATTGGGAGGGGGGGCGCGACATTCTTTAACTTAGGTTACGCGAATTTGTCATCATCAACGTCCGCCTCGGCGGACGTGTCCGCTAAAAGCCCCGACCGGGGCTTAAGGTGAATAACCCCGAGTGTCGCGGCGGTGCCGCGCAACTCGGGGAAAAGCGTCCGCACCAATCTCAACCCCGAGAGGGGTTGAACTATTTGTTGAACCTCTGGTCTGTTCTAAAAGGCGCGGCAATTGGATAGCGCGGATTTTTTAGATGTTTTCTTCACCGCGAAGGCGAATCCGTCGCGCCAAGTATGACGGTTTTATCAGCGGTTAATTGTTCACCGTAAATGAAATTCCACCGGCGCGCGGACCGTGTCGGCGGCGGGTTGACCGAAGCGGGTCGCCGGACGGAAGCGCCACTGCCGCGCCGCGCGGACTGCCGCTTCGTCCAACAACGGATAGCCGCTACTTGCGTCAACCGTTGCCGTCCGCACGGCGCCGCGCGCGTCGATTTCCAACCGTAGCCAAACCGTCCCTTCTTGTCGGCGTCGCCGCGCCGCTTCGGGATACGTCGGACGGCGATTGGAACCGGCGATGACTTCGGGACTCGTCGCCGCCGCGACGCCGGCGTTCGCCAAATTTTGCGCGGCGACCGGCGCGGTTTCGGCGGGGGACGCGGCGACGGGCGGCGGCTCCGATAGGGGCGGAGTTTCGGGTGCGGGCGTTTCCGCCAATTCCGCGGTTTCCGGTTCGGGCGTTTCCGGCGGTTCCGGCGTTTCAACCGATGCGGATATTTCGGTCGAGGTTTCCGGCTCGGCGGCGGCGGGAAAAATTTGTGCGAGCGTGGCGGGCGAGAGGTCAACCGCGACGATGCCGACTTGGGCGGCGGTAAATTCGCGCGGCGACGGCGCGGCGGTCGATACGCCCAAAAAAACGCCGGCGTGGAGCGTCAGCGACCCGACCGTCGCGGCGACTGCGTAGCGGTGAGCGGTGAGCCAGAGGAGCGGCGGTCGGCATTTCGTTTTCATAATTCATAATTCAGAATTAAGAATGCAGAATTGAAAGTCGAGCGGTCGGCGGTCAGTTGCCAAAAGAGCGCGGTTACTGGCGGCTGGTGGTTGGCGGCTGGCGGCTAAAAATTCTTAATTCTGCATTCTTAATTCTTAATTGCGGTTAGAAGTCATACCGCAAGCCGAGATAAAACGAGCGACCGGGCATCGGGTAATTGGCGACGGTTTCAACCCAAGCGTCGGTGATATTGCGCAGTTCGCCTTTGATGCTGAGTTGCCCGTATTTTTCCGATTTATAGAGACGCTGTTGCACGAACAAATCGAGCGTCGTTACGCCGCCGACGGTTACGGTGGGATTATCGTAAGGCGGTGCGACGGAAACGTCGGTGTCTTCACGTTTGCCATAGTAAGTGGCGCGAATATCGAACGACGTGCCGATTTTTTCATAGGCGAAATTAACGCCGTAACCAATGGCTAAATCGCTAACTCGCGACAGCCGCAAACCGTCGCCGTCGCGATAATTTAACATCGCGGTCGCGTTGACGTAGGGATGAATCACCAGCGGCAAACCAAGCGCGTCGCCAATATCAAAGCCGCCGGTAAATTCCAAGCCCTGATAATTCGTCGTGCCTTTACGATTAACGTATTGATAATCGAAGGTCGGAGTTTGTATCGCGTCGATTTTATTTTCGTAAAAGGTATTGAACCACGTTACGCCGAAATCGAACGAGCGGTAATTGAAATCCGCGCCGACATCCCACGTTTCGCCGGATTCCGGTTTGAGATTCGGGTCGCCTTTGTAATTAAGCCCGCCAAGACGATAGCCGAACGATTCAATCGCTTGCGGCAAACGGAATGCTTGCGAATAGTTACTGCGCAGAGTTACCCCTGCAAACGGGCGCACGGCGATACCCGCCGCGGGAGCGAGATGGGATAAATTTTTCCGTTGACCTTTGATGCCGGTTCCGTGCGTTTCCGCCCAATAAAAATCGCCGCGCCCGCCGCCGCTTAAAATTAAGCGGTCGTCGAAAAACGCCAATTTCGCCAGTGCGAACAAACCAAGATTGTGCTGGTCGGAATTGTGATGGGCGAAAGTAGAAGCGGAATACTTGGCGTTATCCGTGTGCGAGGAGTCGTAATTATTCCAATCAATGCCGCCGGTGACCGTCAGAAATTCTTGCGAAAAATTAACTTGCCCTTGGGCGCCTTGATACCGCGTAATGTCGCGCGTATCCGCGCCGAAGCCGTATGCGTCCCAGAAATTTTCAACGTAGTATTTGTTTTCACCAAAAAAATATCGCCCTTCCCACGTCAAACCAAGCGCGTCCGCGCCGCCGGTGTAAGCAAAATCGAACGAATAATTGTCGAGGTCAAGATAATTCGTGGCGGCGGATTTATCTGGATTGTTGATTTGATTGGGGTTGCCGGCGTGGTCAACCGTTACTCTATCCATCGTAAAACCGAGCCGGTGTTGCGCCGACGGCGTGTAGCCGACGTTCATACTGTAAGCGGTTTTATTGTCGATACCGGTGTTCGCATAATGATTGCGGTTGAGATTTGCGAGTCGTGCCGGTCTGTCGGAAGAAACGTTGTAACTTTGCGTGGTGAGATACGCCGCGCCGGCGGAAATATCCACTTTCTTGGCGGCGGCGGAGCCCTCGATTTGCGACTTAAACGTTCCGAATGAACCGCCGCCCGACTCCAACGATAGCGACGGTTTTTCCCCGCCGCGTTTGGTAATAATGTTGACCACGCCACCCATTGCGGTGGTGCCGTATTGCACCGCTCCCGGTCCGCGAACGACTTCAATCCGCTCGACGTTGACCAGCGGAATCATCGCCAAATTATCGGTGCCGGCGCGCCGTCCGTCGATTAACAATAAAATCGGTGAAGCCAATCCGGTATTGTCGTCGGCTTGCCCACCGCGCATCCCGCGAATGACAATTTGCGACATCGCGCTGTTTTGCGAGGAGGCGTCAACTTGCAGTCCGTAATTGCGCAATATATCGGCAACGTCGTGATACTGGTGTTTGGCGATTTCTTCCTGCCCGACGACCGTCATCGCTTGCGTAACGTTGCGGCGGTCTTCTTCAATTCGCCCCGCCGTGACCACAATCGGGTCCAATACCCGCGAGTAAGTCGTCGCTTCGCGGGTCGCCACTTCGCCCGACGTATCGACCGTTACCTCCGCGCCGAACGCGCTAAACGTTCCACCCAACACCATTGCCCAGAACTTGTTCATTGCGGGTCTCTCCTTTTGTGAAATAGACCTATTCGACAACCGTTAAAAAAAAAGAACTTATCCACGAATTAGCACGAATTAAACCGATTTTCATGAGTTATTTTTTTTGTTTCTCACAGAGCCACAGAGGCAGAGAGAGAGAAAAGAGAAGAAAACAAAAAATCAGTGATTTTGTCTTCTCTCTGTGGAACTCTGTGTCTCTGTGCCTCTGTGAGAAATCTCTGGCTTCTAATTCGTGTTAATTCGTGAAAATTCGTGGATGAATCTAAAAATCATTTTTTCACCCAAAACCGCGCCGCCGAGCCGTAGATTGCCGTGATATTTTCCGCGGTGAAAACGTCGCGCGTTGCGCCGTTCGCGAAAATCGTGCCGTCGCGGTCGAGCAGAACGACGTTTTGCGCCAACGCCGCGACGAGCGATAAATCGTGGACGACCATCAGCACGCCGGGGCGTTGCGGCAAATTTTTTAGCACGTCCAACAAGTTCAGCGTTTGCGCCGGGTCAAGCGCCGCCGTCGGCTCGTCCAACAATAAAATTTGCGGCTCCTGCGCCAGCGCCGCCGCAAGCATCATTCGCGCCCGCTCGCCGCCGGATAATTGATTGCCGGCGCGGTCGGCGAATTTTTCCATATCCAACCACGCGAGCGCCCGATTCACCGCCGCGTCGTCCGCCGCGTCCGGCGCGGCAAACGGCGACCGGTAAGCGTTGCGCCCCAACATCGCGATTTCCCGCACCGTGAACGCCAGCGGCGGCGACGTTTGTTGCGCGACCGCCAACACTCGCGCCCGCGCGCGCGGCGACCATTCGGCGATATTTTTCCCGTCCAACCAAACCGCGCCGCTTGTCGGTCGCAAAAATCCCGACGCCAAATTTAACAGCGTGCTTTTGCCGCTACCGTTGGCGCCGAGCAAAAACGTGAAGTCGCCGCCCGCCACCGTGAGCGAGATTTTTTTTAGTAGCGGCGTTTTCCCGTAACCGAAAGTCACGTCGCGCAAGGTCAGGTTCACGCCGTTCTCCCGCGATTGAGCAAATACAAAAAAATCGCCCCGCCGACGATGGCGGTAATCACGCCGAGCGGGATTTCACGTTCGCGGAAAATGACGCGCGACAAAATATCGCCGAGCATCAAAAAAGTTCCGCCGGTCAGGACGAGCGGCGCGACGAGGCGCCGGTGGTCGCAACCGAAAAATTTCCGCGCGATTGCCGGAATAATCAACCCGCAAAAACCGATGATGCCCGCCAGCGCCACCGTCGCCGCCGCGAGAAGCGAGGCGAGCGTGACGACGACGACCGTCAGGCGGCGGGGATTGACGCCGAAATTCCACGCCGCCTCGCGACCGAGCGCCAGCGCGTTTAAGTCGCCGCCGTAACGCCAAAAAACGAGCCCCGCCAAAATCAGCCAAAACGTCGTCGGCAATAAAAAATCGCCGTTGACGCCCTGCAAGTCGCCGAGTAGCCACCACGTAACGCTTGCGAGTTCCGCATGGCTTGCGCCGGTGACCAAATACATCAACACGCCGCTCGCCATCGTGCCGGTAATCACGCCGCTGAGGAGCAAACTGTTTTCGCCGCGCGCGCCGGCGCGGCTGACCCAGAGCACGACCGTGAGCGCCGCGAGCGCCCCGACGAGCGCGGAAAATTGCACCGCATAAACGTTGCCGAGCCGCCAGCCCAAAATCAGCGCCGTCGCCGCGCCCAAACCCGCGCCGCCGGAGATGCCGAGCGTGAACGGCTCGGCGAGCGGATTGCGCAGAACGACCTGCAACCCCGCGCCGGACAACGCCAAAGCCCCGCCGATGACGAACGCCGCCGCCATTCGCGTCAGACGGATTTTCACCACCACGTCGAGCGCGCCGTCGCGCCAAAAATCGGCGGGCGCGATGAACTCCGCGCCGAACATCACGCCGCCAAACAGCACGGCGAGAGCGAGAGGGATAAGGAGGTAAAAAGAGGGACGCATAAAAGATTCGATGCTTAAATTTAGGTATATTCCCGAATTTATTTTTCTCTCACGGCGGCACGGCGGACACGGAGAAATACTTATTGGAAATGCTCTATTCAATTGCCACGCGCTTTAGCGCGTGGTTAGCGCCATATAAAATGGGCTTCAGCCCAATTTTTTTATTCGGCTAAAGCCGATGAAATTAGACCGCATCTTTTTTTTGGGCTAAAGCCCGTTTCTTTTTTGACCGCCGACCACGCCCTAAAGGGCGTGGCAATTGAATAGAGCCACCGCGTTTGGAAATTATCCCACAACCAACCACTGTCCACTGCTCACTGTCCACTGCCCATTTCCTCCCGCAACGCTTCAATGCCGGCAAAAATTCGCGGACCGAGGCGGCTGATTAAGTCGGGATTGATGTCGCCGAGGACCCGCCCGTGTTGGACTGCCGTCAGTTCCCGCCAAAAAAAATGTTCGCGCGGCAGAGGCGTCGGCGGCGTCCACACGATAAAATCCGGCTGGCGGCGCAACACCCAATCGAACGAACATTTGAAGTATTCTTCGCGCACGTCGCCGGCGAGATTCTCGATGCCCGCCAATTGCAAAATTTCATCGGCGAGCGCTCCGCGTCCGGCGACCATCAGCGGCGCGTCCCAAATCACGAACAACGCCGATTTTTTCAGCGGCGGCAGTCGGCGGAATTTTTGTAAAGCGGCGGCGACGCGGGCGAGTTCCTGCGCGGCGGCGGCGCGGGCGTCGAGTAACTCGCCCAATTGCGCCACGATTTTTTCGTAGTCAGCAAGACGGCGCGCGGGGAGCAAATAGACGGCGACGCCGAGGCGCGTGAGCGCGTGGGCGATGGCGGGATTGACTAAATCGTTCGCGACGACGGCGGTGGGGCGGAGGCGAATGATTTTTTCGAGCGCCGGATTGCCGAAACCGCCGACACTCGGCAACGCGGCGGCGGCGGGCGGATAATCGCAAACGTCGGTGCGCCCGACGAGCGCGTCGCCTTTGCCGAGATGAAAAATAATTTCGGTGAGCGCCGGCGACAGCGAAACGACCCGCGTCTCGACACTGCGTGTCTCGGACGCGGCGGCGGGAGTGAATAATAAGACGAGGGCGAGAAAGAGCGCGGGGTAAAGCGTTCGGCGTTCGGCGGAACCGCGCTCTGCCGGCGGGCGGAGAGACATCAAATACTCCTTGGCGTGGCGCGCGCCAAAAATGAGTTGAGAAATCGACGGCGGCAGGATGCGGACTGATGACAAAACTCGTCAATCACCGTTGCGCGACAGCGCCGGAATTGCACCGGACTTCACTGTTCGTCGTCGAGAGGCGGCGGATAATAAAAACGATGTAAAATTTCGCCAGAGTGATTTATTTTTTTTTCGCGCTCCGTATTATCCCGCGCCAATGTTGTCCGCGGAGCGCGGATTTTTCGGCGAAGGAGAGGGCTATGGGCATAGAACAAGCGGCGAGTTTCATCGACAAAGTTAAAAGCGACGGCAACTTGCAGGGCGAATTGCTGAAAATCGTTTCCGGCTTGCTCGGCGGCGGCAAAGGCGCGGGCGGCGACTTAATGGGTTTGGTCGGCGGACTGTTGGGCGGCGGGGGCGCGGCGGGCAATGCGGGCGGCGCGACCGGCGGCGGCGACATTTTGCAAGCGGTCGTCAATTTCGCCAAAGGCAAAGGATTTGATTTTCTCAAAGGCGATTTGTCGAAAGCGCTCGGCGACACCGACATCGCCGGTTTGCTGGCGAAAAGCGGCGGCTTGGGCGGCTTGTTGGGCGGACAGAACGGCGGCGGTCTGGATTTGGGCGGGTTGTTTAAGCAGTCGTAGGAGTCGTAGGATACGAATTAACAATTAACAATTTCGGCGCGGTTATCAAAATTGCGCGAAGCGAATTTGAAAATCAAACGCCACAATTTATAATTGTTAATTGTTCTTTTCTCGGGAGAATTTTATGCAAGGCAAACGCGAAGAAATTGCGGCGCGGGTGCGGGAAGCCCGCGAGTGTGGCGAAATTACCGCCGAAGACGTGGCGATGCGGTTGGACTTGTCGCTCGGCGAGTATTTGGCGATGGAGCGCGGCGAAATTGATTTTCCGGCGAGTTTATTGCACGAAATCGCCCAGCGTTTTAACACCGATTTGGTAACGTTGTTGACCGGACGCGACGCGAAGATGCACCATTTCTGCGTAACGCGCGCCGGACAAGGCGTCGAGGTCAAACGGCGCGCCGATTACGGCTATCAAAATTTAGCGGCGAATTTTTCGGGCAAGACCTGCGAGCCGTTTTTGGTCACGGTGCCGGTCGGCACGGGGCGTCCGCACGGCAACTCGCACCACGGGCAGGAGTTCAATTACGTGCTGTCGGGGGTGTTGAAAATTTATATTTGCGACCAAGAACTTACGTTGAATCCGGGCGACTGCATTTATTTCGATTCCACGCAGGAACACGCGATGGAAGCCGTCGGCGCCGCGCCGGCGAAATTCATTGCGGTCATCAACCCCGACCCCGTGGCGTTGGGGCGACGGTAAAGCGGACGCACGAAATTCTAAAAAAGATTAAAACAAAATCGGTGTGATGAGTAAAATACAGGTGTGCTTGCTATTTTTTGGGTTTCTTTTTAGGAGGGCGGTAAAATGAAAAAGTTGTTGATGGTGGCGGTGGCAGTGGTCGCCGTGGCGGGGCTCAGCGGTTGTGGTCGTAGTTGCAATTCCTGCGCGACGAAAGAAAAAGCGCCGGTCGTGAAAACGTGTCAAGCCAACAACACCTGCGCGAGTGTTTCCAGCAGCACTTGCAATACTTGCGACAGATAAGTATCGCGTGTGGTCGGCGAAAAAGCCCGCGGCGTCACGCGGGCTTTTTTATTTAGAGTTTAGAGTTGAGAGTTTAGAGTTGAGAATTTGGATGCGCCTCGCGCGTCTTAAAGATAAAACTCCACGCTCTCAACTCTCAACTTTCAACTCTAAAACTCTGGGGTTTTATGCGCACGCCGCTTTTTGCCGCGCACCAAAAATTGGGCGCCCGTATCATTGATTTCAACGGTTGGGAAATGCCGGTGCAATACGCGGCTATCGAAGCCGAGCATCGCGCCGTCCGCGAAAAATGCGGTATTTTCGACACCTGCCATATGGGCGAATTTTTGCTTCGCGCCGCCGCCGTGCGGACGGCGCTGAACTTAATGTTGACCGGCGATTTTCACGCCGTGCCGAACGGACGGATGCGCTACGGTTTTATCACCAATGAAAACGGCGGCGTCATCGACGACGTGGTAACGTTGCTCCTCGACGACGCCACGGCGCTGATTTGCGTCAACGCCGGCGACATCGGCGGCGACGAAGCGGCGCTACGGGCGCGACTGCCGGCGGGCGCGACGCTTGAAAACATCAGCGCCGCCACGGCGAAATTAGACGTGCAGGGCGCGGCGGCGCGGGAACTCGTTCGCGACTGGCTCGGTTTCGATTTTTTCACTCTGCCGTTTTATGCGGCGCGGGAAATCGACTACGCGGGCGAGAAATTGCGGGTCGGCCGTTCCGGTTATACCGGCTCGCCCGGCGTGGAAATTTTCGCGCCGGCGGCGCTGGCGGAAAAATTGTGGGACGCCGGTTTGGCGCGCGGCGCGGCGCCGTGCGGCTTGGGCGCGCGCGACACGTTGCGGTTGGAAGCCGGTTTGCCGCTGTATGGACACGAACTAAATCAAACCGTCAATCCGCTAATGGCGGGATTCGGAAAATTCGTGGCGCTGACCAAAGCGGAGGATTTTTGCGGCAAGGCGGCGTTGCAAAAAATCGCCGCCGCGCCGCTGACGAAAACGTTGCGCGGTTTGCGTTTGACGGACAAACGTCTGCCGCGCGCCGGTTTCAAAGTGCTGGACGCCGCCGACGCGACCGTCGGCGAAATTACGTCCGGCGCGCCGGCGTGGTCGGTCGGCGGTAGCGCGGCGTTCGCGTATATCGATACTGCCGCCACGCCGCCGCTCTTTGTCGATATTCGCGGACAAAAAATCCCCGCGACCGTGGCGGAAACGCCGTTTTTTAAGAGCGAAGAGTTGAGAGTTAAAAGTTGAGAGTTGAGCGGCGGTTGCACTTCGCGCATTCTCAAGATGACTCCACGGCTGAACTCTAAACTTTCAACGCTCAACTTTTAACTCTCAACTCTCAACTCTCAACTCTAAATTAAACGATGTATATTTTCCGTCTCGCTTGGCGTTACGCCACTTCGCGCTGGTTCAATTTAATCGCCGTCTTGGTGATGGCGCTGACACTGATGGCGTCGCTCACGGTGTTGGGCGTCATCGACGGGATGATGATTGATATGGAGCGGCGCATCCGCGACCTCGGCGAACAAGTAACCGTCTATTTTGAGCGTCCCGTGCCGCAGGCGGCGCTCGCGGAAATGCCGCGCGTCGCCGGCGTCAAGGGTTACACGCCGCAAATCATCAACTACGCGCTCATCGCCAAAAACAATTTCGCCGCCGAACCGGCAATCGCCTACGGCATCGACCTCGCGGCGGAACTGCAATTCTCCGCGCTCGCGACGCACCTCGAAAATTTCGCGTTGGACGCCGCCGACCCGCGGTGGTTACCGCCGGACGTGCGCGGGGATTTGCCCGGCTTGTTCATCGGCAAAATGCTGGCGGAAAAAATCGACGCTTACCCCGGCGACGTGGTAACGCTCAGTTTCGCGCCGGCCGGCGTCAACGAATTGCGGCGTCAGGATTTTTACGTTACCTCGGTGTTCAGCACCGGCTCGATGATTAAAGACGAAAACGGCGTCTATTTGCCGCTGGACGCGGCGCGGGAAATGTTTTTATCGCCGGTCGAAGCGCGGGAAGGCGCGGTTACCACCTTGTCGTTTTTCCTCGACGAGCCGGACGCCGTGGACTACGAAATGAAAATGAAAATCGCGCGGGCGGCGGTGGACGCGACGCACGTCTCGGCGCGCGCCGCGACGTGGAAAGAGCGGTGGCGGTCGATTTACGAAGGCATGGCGTATGAAAATATGCTGATGGAAGTCGTGCTGTTTTTTATGAATTTGATGGCGGGCTGTTCGGTTTTCGCGGTGATGGCGACGTTGGTCAGCCGCAAAGTCCGCGACGTGGGGTTGCTCCGCTGTCTCGGCGCAAGCCGCATTCACACGGTCGGGGTGTTTATCGTGGTCGGTTTATTGATTGGCGCGGCGGGGGCGTTTTTGGGCATCGCGGCGGGTTACGCCGTCGGGCTGAACATCAACGAACTGTGGAAAATTTTTACCGGTATGGAACTGTATCCGCCGCGAATGTTCGGACACACCATCGCTCCCGTTATTCACGCGCACAAAGTCGCGGTCTATGGCGCGGCGGCGATTTTAATTTCGGTGGTCTCGGCGTTGTATCCGGCGTTCTCGGCGGGCTTGCGCGAGCCGTTAGCCGCGTTGCGGGACGAATAAGCCGCCGCCATAAAATCAAAGGGCAAAAATGCGGAGCGTGTTGCTTGACCGTTTGCGGGAGGAAAAATCGGCGCGGCTGAAAGGCGGCGTCTATCAGGAGACGCAGATAAAACTGTGCTATAATTCCAACCGGATTGAAGGCAGTCGCCTGTCCGAAGAGCAGACGCGCTACATTTATGAAACGAACACCGTTCACACCGCCGCCGGCGAAACCGCGAACGTTGACGATATTATTGAAACGGTCAACCATTTCGCCGCGTTCGATTATTTGCTGACCGTCGCCGAAACGCCGCCGTCGGAAAATATCGTCAAAGAATTTCACCGCTTGCTGAAAACCGGCACCGCCGCCGGTCGTCACGCGCCGGTCGGCGAATATAAAAACCGACCGAATACGGTCGGCGGCATTGAAACCGCCGCGCCCGACCGCGTCGCGCGCGCCCTTGGAAAATTATTGCGCGATTATTCGGCGTTGTCGCCGACCACGTTTGCGGACATTATCGGCTTCCATTGCGAGTTTGAAAAAATCCATCCGTTTCAGGACGGCAACGGGCGCGTCGGACGCTTGGTTGTTTTTAAGGAATGTTTGCGGCATAACGTTACGCCGCTGATTATTGCCGACGAGCATAAACTTTTTTACTATCGCGGACTGAAAGAATTTCCCGTTGCGCGCGGCTATTTACTCGACACCTGCCGCGCGGCGCAAGACGACTACGCGGCGATGATGAGTTATTTCGGTATTCCTCTCGGCGAGAGCGGATAAACAATTCTCTTTGATAACCTCCGTCCCCCAAGGCGCCCGATGTCCGACACGCTTTATCTTATCGACACGCACGCTTTTATTTACCGCGCGTTTTACGCGCTGGAAAATTTGCGCGCGCCCGACGGGGCGCCGGTCAACGCGATTTTTCAGTTCGCGCGGATGCTCGCCAACTTGTTGCGCGACCACCGTCCGCAACATCTCGTCGCCGTGTTTGACGCGCCGGGCAAAAATTTTCGCCACGAACTTTTTCCCGATTACAAAGCCACGCGCCGCGAAACCCCGCCGGAACTTCGCGCCCAAATCAATCCCATTCGCGACTTGATAAAACTCTACGCCATTCAGACGCTTTCCGCCGCCGGTTACGAAGCCGACGACGTGATTGGCGCGCTTGCCCGCCAAGCCGAAGCCGCCGAGATGAACGTCGTGATTATTTCCGGCGACAAGGATTTGGCGCAACTGCTCACCGACCGCGTTTCGCTCTTCGACCCGCAAAAAGAAATTTTTATCACCGCCGCCGACTACGAAGCGAAAAACGGTTTTCCGCCGGCGCGTCTGCCGGACTTGTTCGGACTGTGGGGCGACAAAGCCGACAACATTCCGGGCGTCGCCGGCATCGGCGAAAAAATCGGGCGCGAACTGATTTGCCAATACGGCTCGTTAGAAAATCTGCTCGACCACGCCGCCGACCTCAAAGGCAAGCGCGGCGAAGTTCTGCAACATAGCCGCGACGCGGCGCTCCTCTCCAAAAATTTGGCGACCATTCGCACCGACGCACCCGTAGTGTTCAACAAAGACGACGCGGTTATCGGCAGTCCCGACTGGGCGGAATTGCGCCTCGTTTTCACGCGCTACGGTTTCAATTCGTTGCTACAAGATTTGCAATTCGCCGCGCCGGAGACGCTGGTTGAAATCGTCAACACGCCGGAAAAATTCGCGGAATTTTATCACGCGCTCGCCGCCGCCGATGTCGCCGCCGTCGCGGTGGCGCCGACCGGCGTCGCGTTCAGTTGGCAAAACGCGGCGGCGTATTATTTGCCCAATGATAAATTGGACGAGCCGCCGTTCGCGAAAATCAAAGACCGGCTCGCCGACGAAAATTTCCCGAAATACTTTTACGATTACAAAGAGAATTTAGTCGCGTGGCGGCGGCGCGGCGGCGACCTGCGCGGCGCGGTTTTCGACGCGCTGTTGGCGGGGCATTGGCTCGCGGCGCATTTGGGCGACCACACGTTGGACGCGCTGGCGTTGCGCTATCTCGGCGTGGCGCGGCGCTCGGAAGAAACCGTTACCGGCGCGGGGGCGCGGCGCGTGGATTTCGCGCAAGCCGAGCCGGCAAAAGTCGCGGCGTATTTCGGCGAAACGGCGGCGCTGACGTGGCGGCTGTTCGCGACGCTCGACGAAAAATTAAGCGACGCGGAGCGGAAATATCTGCGCGAAATCGAATTGCCGCTCAGCGAGGTCTTGGCGGCGATGCAGGAGCGCGGCGTGCGCGTCAACGCCGAAGTGTTGCAAAATCTCGGCGAGGAATTGGCGGGGATTATCGACAATTTACGCGCCGGCATTGTGGCGCTCGCGGGCGAGGATTTCAATCTTGAAAGTCCGCGCCAATTGGGCGAGATAATGTTCGACAAATTGAAAATGCCGACGTTGCGGCGCACGAAAACGGGTTTTAGCACCGACGAGGCGACGCTGAAAGAACTCGCCGCGCAGGGCTACGAATTGCCGGCGTTGATGCTCGACTATCGTCAGTATTACAAATTGAAAAACACGTATATCGACGCTCTGCCGCCGTTGCTCGACCCGCGCGGACGGGTGCATACGACTTTTTCGCAGACCTCGACGGCGACGGGGCGGCTCGCGTCGCACCGTCCGAATTTGCAAAACATTCCGGTGCGCAGTGAAAAAGGACGGGCGATTCGCGCGGCGTTCGTCGCGCCGGACGGCTGGCAATTGTTGGCGGCGGATTATTCGCAGATTGAATTGCGGGTGTTGGCGCATTTTTCCGGCGACGAAAATTTGTTGGCGGCGTTTGCGAACGACCGCGACATTCATCGCGCGGTGGCGGCGGCGGTCAATCGTCTGCCGGAAAACGAGGTCTCCGCCGACCAGCGGCGAGCGGCGAAGGCGGTGAATTTCGGCATCATTTACGGGCAGTCGGCGCACGGTTTGGCGGAGGCGCTGGGTATTCCGCATTTCGCGGCGCAGGATTTTATCGACCAATACTTTCGCGATTTTCCGGCGGTGAAAAGTTACCTTGACGCGACCTTGGCGCAGGCGGCGGCGGACGGCTTCGTCAAAACGCTTTACGGGCGGCGGCGCGAGATTCCCGAATTGCGGTCGTCGAAAAAAACGGAGCGCGAGCGCGGCGAGCGGGAAGCGGTCAACACCGTCATTCAAGGCACGGCGGCGGAAATTATCAAAGTGGCGATGTTGCGCTTGGCGCGGCGTTTGCACGCGGAAAACTTCGCGGCGCGAATGTTGTTGCAAATTCACGACGAATTGGTGTTGGAAGCCCCGCTCGACGAAGTCCCGCGCGTCGCGGCGTTGGTGAAAGAAGTAATGGAAAGCGCCGCGGATTTAATTGTGCCGTTAAAAGTCGAAATCGGCGTCGGCGATAATTGGTTGGCGGCGAAGTGAGGCGGAGTTTTATGGATGCGGCAAGACCGGCATTATTAAACGCGGCGACGGGGGCGCGATGATGAGCAGAATATTCGGTCTTACCGGCGCACCCGGCGCCGGAAAATCCACGGTCGCGAAAATTCTTGCTGGGCAACACGGAGCGCAAATTATCGACGCCGACAGTTTCGGGCACGCCGCGTTACTTGACCGCGATAACGAGCGCCAATTGCGGCGGATTTTCGGCGACGCGATTTTCACCGGCGAACACATCGACCGGCAAAAACTCGGCGCCGTCGTTTTTGCCGACGCCGCGCGCTTGCGGCAATTGGAAGCCATCGTCCACCCGTGGATAAAAGAACAAATCCTCCGCGAACTGTCCGCGTTGACGGCGGAAATCATCGGTTTGGACGCGCCGCTGTTGAAAGCGCTGGCGTCAGACGAACTCTATGAAGAAATCTGGCTTATCACCGCGCCGTTTGACTTGCGCTTGGCGCGCGTCGCCAATCGCGGTTGGGACGCGGGCGAACTGGCGCGCCGCGACCGTTGCGCGCAACTTTACGCGGCGAACGCCCCCAAAGTAATTGAAATCGTCAACGACGGCGACGCGGTCGCGCTGGCGGAAAAAATCCGGCGGCGGATGCAAAGATAAAAATCGTGATTTTCCCTTTACCACCATGCGAGGGGTAAGCGATGAATACCGCAAAATTATCGGCGAGCGGCGAGTGGCAAACGGTGTTATTGCCGGAGGGGTATCGTTTTGGCGGCACGGAAGTCGGCATAAAAAAAGTCGGCGAAGTGGTTTATCTGTTTCCTCCGACAGCGGCGGCGGATATTTTTATGCGCGGGATAACCGGTTTTTCCGCTGATTTTATGGAGAACGGGCGCGAACAGGGAGCGCAGGCGGCGCGGCAGGATTTTTGATGTATCTGCTTACCCGCGCCACCCGCGCCGCGATATAGCGCGCGAGGCGCACGTCTTCGTTTTTGATGTGATTGGTTAGCCATTCGCCGAGGCCGAGGTTTAACTTGCCGACCAACGCGACGGTCGTGCCGTTTTCGCGGAAGTGCAACACCATTTCCGCGATTGTCCGCTTAAAATGCTCGTGCATTTTTGGGTGCCCCGCGTAATGTGGGTTTTGATGACGAATTGGCAATCCCTCTTCGTCGCGCAAATGTTTTAGCGCGTAATTGACCAAAAACTTCAACGTGCTCTCGGCGGCGTCCCGCCCTTTGCCGTGCTTGCAGGCGTCCAAGAGATTATTGATTGCGATAATCAATTTATGATGTTGCCGGTCAATCAATTCATTGCCGGTTTCCAATACCGCGTCCCAAGTATAAGCCGTGCCGGTCTCCTTTGGTTCTTGACAATTGACGCGACCGCCTCGCCTACGCCATAATTACGAAAACTGGGCGGGTTACAAAAACCCGCCCGGCTCATATTTTCTCAAATCCTACCCGCCTTAAAAATCTTAATTTTTACTTATGCCCGCCGTCGATGCCTAACAATTGCAGATAGCGTCCGGCGTTTTCGTTCAGTTTTTGGATGCCGAAAATGCTGGCTTTCGTCAAAATATCGGCGGTCGCCTGTTCGGTCGAGAGTTTCGCAATGTCGGCGTCGCCGATTTCGCTTTCCGTCGCGATGATATTTTCCATCGCCACCGCCAGCGAATTGGCGTTGGCTTCCAACGTGTTTTGCTGATACGCGCCGATGCTCGCGCGATAGCCGGAAATATCTCGTTGGGCTTGGTCAACGATTTGCATCGCGATTTCCGGGTTTTCCGCCAACGCCGCGGCGCCGCCGGAATACAAATCTTTCATTGAATACGTCTTGCTGGCGGTTACCGGTTTGCCGTCGGCGTCAAGTTGCCGAATTTTGTTGCCGTCCGCGCCGTATTTATAGACCGTTTCGCCGGCGTCGTTGACCGCGGTTTCATACACCGGCGTTTCGACCGTAACGCGCCCCAAGTTTTCGAGCGAGATATTCGGCAGACCGAATTTGTCGCGTCCGACGCTGTCCGTCAGTTGCAAGTTCATCTCGGACGACGTGCCGTTGAGCAGATTTTTGTTGCTGTAAGTCGTGGTCGTCGCGATTTTTTGCACGGCGTTTAAGATGCCGTTGACTTCCGCCTGGTCGGCTTTGACCTGGTCTTGCGAAGTAACGCCGCTGTTCGCCGCGTGAATGGCGAGTTGTTTGACTTTCGCGAGCGGATTGGCGATGCTGGCGAGCGCGCCTTCGGCAATCGCGAGCACGTTGTTGGTTTCTTGCGTGTTTTGCATCGCGCGTTGCGTGCCGAAAATCGACGACTGCAACTGCGCCGACATCACGTAACCGGCGGGGTCGTTGGACGCGCTGTTAATTTTCCGACCGGTGGAAAGTTTTTCCATCGCGGAAGACAGCCGCTGATTATTGTGATGGTAAGAATTGACCGCGTTGGACGCGGAACCGCCGAGGTTAATCATAATTTCCTCCTTGTTGGGGCGTGGCGCGGCAAATCCCTTGCCGCGGCAGAAACGGCAATATAAACCGCTCTCTCGCGCTGTCAAACTTAATTATCGGCGCCCAAGCGGAAAACTTAAACTTTATCAAATTAAAGTTGGTAGTTGCTAGTCGGTGGTTTTTAGCGGTGGAGTTTGACGGTCAGAGATTCGCTTCGCGGACGCCGGCGAACTTGCCCATAAAAACTCCGCCGCTACCGACTAAAAACTATCGACTGCTCTTTCATTGATATTTTCCGCCGCCAAATCTACAATTCTCCGCGACGACCACCGCGAGGATAAAAATGACGGAACTCGATTTGCAAACGGCGGCGAAGTGGGCGGCGGGGAAACTTGTCGGCGACAACGTCGCGTTTGCCGCCGTCGGCACGGACACGCGGGCGTTGCCGCCGCGCAGTTTGTTTGTCGCGTTGCGCGGTCCGAATTTTGACGGCAATAATTTTATCGACGCGGCGTTTACGAGCGGCGCGGTCGCGGCGCTTACCGACAACGAAGCGGCGCTAAACCGGCGCTCCGGCATTGTGGTTGACGACCCGTGGCGCGCGTTCGGCGAAATAGCGGCGGGTTTTCGCCGCGAAATCGCGCGTTGCCCGTGGTTTGCCGTTACCGGCACGAACGGCAAAACGACGACCCGCCGCCTGTTGGCGCACCTCTTGCGCACCGACGGCAAAAACTTTTGCGAGCCGGCGGCGAATTTCAACAATTTAATCGGCGTGCCGAAAACGCTGTTGCAAAGCGACGCCGCGACCGAGTTCGGCGTGTTGGAAATGGGCACGAGCGGTCCGGGCGAAATCCGCCGCTTGGCGGAAATCGCGCGTCCGACCGTCGCGGCAATCACCAACATTTCCGCCGGACATTTGCTTGGACTGAAATCGCTCGACCGCATCGCGGCGGAAAAACAAGAGATATTTGCGTTTTTGCCGGACGACGGTTTGGCGATTTTTCCGGCGGCGAACGCGGCGCAATTTCGCCCACGCTTGCCGCGCGGCGTGGCGGCAATTACTTTCGCGGTTGACGCGCCCGCCGCGGTGGTCGCGACCGACCTGAAAACGGACGAACACGGCAGTCGATTTCGCGTCGAGGCGCAAGAATTTTTTCTGCCGCTACTCGGCGTCCACAACGTTGAAAACTGTCTAATCGCTCTGATTGCGGCGCGGCGCTTCGGGGTTGCTTTCGCGGACGCCGCGGCGGCACTTGTCGATTTTGCGCCGGTCGCGGGGCGCTTGCAAACGACGGTTTTTCCGGCGGCGGGCGTAACGTTGATTGACGACGCTTACAACGCGAATCCGGCGAGTTTCCGCGCGGCGGCGCAAGTGTTGGCGGCGTATCCGGCGAAGCGGCGCATTTTGCTTCTCGCCGATATGGGCGAACTCGGCGAACAGTCGCGGCGCTTGCATCAAGAATTGGGGCGTTGGTTAGCCGCCGCCGCCATCGACGTGTTGCTCGCGGTCGGCGACGAAATGGCGGCGTTAATCGAAAGCGCCGGCGAGAACAACGCGCGGCAAACGCTCGCGCATTACCGCGACACCGGCGCGTTACTGACCGCGCTCCGCGGGCAATTGCAATCCGGCGACGTGGTCTTGGTCAAGGGGTCGCACGCGACTAATATGGCGCACGTCGCGGCGGAATTGAAGCGGTGGTTGGCGTGAAAAGATAGTGAGCAGTGGTTGCTCTATTCAATTGCCACGCGCTTTAGCGCGTGGTCGGCGTTCTGTCTAAAATGGGCTTTAGCCCAAACAATAATTTGGCTAAAGCCGGCGGGAGAAATCACATTTTTTATTTGGGCTAAAGCCCCTTTATTTTTTTTGCCCGTCCACCACGCCTTAAAAGGCGTGGCAATTGAATAGAGCAAACTACTCGTCGGGCGAGGCAGAACGTTTTACCTGTCAGCCATCCGTAGGGGAATTTTTTCAACCGCTCTTTCAGCGCGACCGGCGGAGGTTATGAAACAGGTCTATTATTTTGTTATCTTTTAGAAGGGGTAACTATGAAAATCACCAAAAGAATCAGCCGCAAATTTTCTTTGGTCGTCAGCGCCCGCGACGCGCCTTTTAATAACGCGACTTCCGCGCCTTCAATGTCCGCTTTGATAAAAGTTATTTCATTATTACCGTCAAAATCATCCAGCGTG
>BNUQ01000025.1 GCA_025997475.1 Planctomycetales bacterium | reverse complement strand
GCATCTTTGACCGTCAAACTCCACCACTAAAAACTACCAACTAGGCGGAAAAAGAGTTGGTAGTTGGTAGTTTTTAGTTGGTAGTGGTGGAGTTTTTATGGGCAAATCCGCAAGCGCGCGCGAAGCGCATCTTTGACCGTCAAACTCCACCACTAAAAACTACCAACTAGGCGGAAAAAGAGTTGGTAGTTGGTAGTTTTTAGTTGGTAGTGGTGGAGTTTTTATGGGCAAATCCGCAAGCGCGCGCGAAGCGAATCTTTGACCGTCAAACTCCACCACTAAAAACTACCAACTACCAACTGCCAACTGTTCTTCATTCGTAATTCGGGAGTTTTTAGTTGGTAGTGGTGGAGTTTTTATGGGCAAATCCGCAAGCGCGCGCGAAGCGCATCTTTGACCGTCAAACTCCACCACTAAAAACTACCAACTACCAACTACCAGTTGCTCTTCATTCGTAATTCGTAATTTTTAATTTTTTTTTGAGGGAGGCGCGATGTCCAAGCAAATGACCATGTTATTGGGCTTGCTGGCGATAGACCGGCATTTGCTCGGTTTGAAAAGAATCCTCGACGCCCTGCCGCTCGACGAGGAAAAACAAAAAATGCGCGTCGATGCGACGCGCGCCGGTTTCGCCGAGGTTGACCAGACGCTAAAAGATTTGGCGGCGGACAACCGGCGGCGGCAGGGTGAAGTCGCCGGCTTAAACGCGGAAATCGCCGAACTCGACGGCAAATTAAAAATCGTCAAAAATCAAAAAGAATACGCCATCGTTACCGAGCGCGTCAACGACCTGCGCCGCCAAATCGCCGCCGAAGAAGAAAAACAACTTACCAATCTTGAAGAAATCGACGGCTTGCAAAAAGTTTTCGCCGGGAAAAAACGCGACCTCGACGACGCCGACGCGGACTTGGCGACGCACCGGCAAAACGCCGCCGTGAAAATTGTCGCCGTCAAAGCCGAACAAAAAAAATTAGTCGCCGACCGGAAGCGGCAAATCGCCGCGATTGACGCCGTCTTTCCCGACGCGATGAAAATTTACCAAACGGCGTTGCAAAGCGGCAAAGGATTGGCGATGGCGAAATTGGTCAACGGCGTGTGCGCGGAATGCCGCCGCCAAGCCACGGTCAATCTCATCGCCATCGTCGCCGGCGGCAACGACTTCCCCCTCTGCGCCGGTTGCGGACGGATTCTTTATGCGCCGGCAGAGTAGCGTTTAGAGTTGAGCAGAGGTTGCGCTTCGCGCATTTTAAGATAACTCCACCGCTAAACTATCAACTCTAAACTTTTAACTCTAAACTTGTTCTTTCTTACCATTCCACCGAGAAACACGATGCCCACGCCATCCGCAAAAATTTATCTGTTGCTCCTCGTCGCGCTCGCGGGAATGTATGTCGGGTTGTTGACGCTTTACACGCGACCGACCGCAATCGCGAGCGACCAAGCGGCTTATTTCGCGATGGCGCGGTATGTCGCCGAAGACGGCGTGTTTTACGACCGCGATTTCATCAATCTCGAATCGTCCGGCAATTTCTTTGTGCTGACCGAGCAAAACCGCATCTATCCGGTGTATGCGCCGGGTTATCCGCTGTTGCTTGCCGCCGTCATTAAAATTTTCGGGCTCGGCGCCGAATATCATTGCACCGCCGTCCTCGCCGGTTTGTGTTTGCTAATGATGTATGCCGTCGGACGTTTTTTTCTGCCGCCGCTCTACGCATGGCTCGGCGCGTTTCTGCTGGCGACCGCGCCGACGTTTTTTTACAACGCCCAAATCAAAAACACGCACACCTTCTCCGTCCTGTTAGTTCTGCTCGCCGTCTGGTGCCTGCTCGCCGCGACGCGCCGATTTCGCGGGTGGAAGGGGGCGTATCTCGGCGTCGCCGCCTGCGGCTTATTGCTCGGCTACAATACCGGCGTGCGTTATCCCGACGGTTTATTGTTGCTGATACCGCTCGCCTATTTGCTGACCGCCCGCCGTCTGCCGCATCGTTGGCGGTTAATTGTCGTCGGCGCGCTCGCGGCGGCGGTGCCGCTCGGACTGCTCGGTTATTACCATGACACCGCGTTCGGCTCGCCGTTTCGCACCGGTTATCATTATTTCAACGCGCAGAGCGGCGGCTTTTCGCCGCAATATTTCCGCGAAAATATCTGGGTGTATTTGCCCGGTTTGGTCAATTACGTTTTCGGTCCGGCGTTCGGCGTGCTGTTAATCGCTACGCTGACGAAGTTCCGCGATTCGCGCCGGGCGGCTCCGGCGTTTTGGTTGGCGTGGTTAGTGCCGGTCGCGGCGTTGTATCACTTTTATTTTTGGGCGGCGTCCGACCCGTTCTCTTATCCGCTCGTGATGCGCTTTTACGAAGTGATTTTCCCGCCGCTGATTATTTTGGGGCTTATCGGCTTGCGGCGTCTGCTTCGCGACCGCCGCCCGCGAATGCTTATCGCCGCGCTCGCGGCGTTCGTCGCCGCGCAATCGCTGTGGTTCGCGAAAACCGCCGGCGTCGGCGCCGAAAGGCAGTATTCATATTACCAACGCATTGAGCGGCAGGTTTATTTTCTCTCGCAACACGCGCCGCGCGGCGCGGTCGTCTTTTTTCCGCCGGCAAAAGACCGCGGCGATAAAGAAATTTTTTATGAAGAATTGATTGGACAAAACCGTTGGCATTTGTTTTCCACCAACATTTTTTCTTTGGCGAAAATACAGGAAGACGCCAAGCAAGAACTCGCGACCGGCGGTGCCGATAAAAAAGCAAGCACGCGCCAAGCCGACAAATTTACCAATCTCGCCGCCACCGACAGCGAACAATTGTTTGCCGAACTTTTGGCGACGCTCCGCGCCAGACCGGACACGCCGTTGTTTTATTACGGTTGCGAAGAAGACGTGCTGGCAATCAAGGAAAAATTAGGCGAGTATTTCACCTTTGGCGAGACGCTGACTTACGATAACTTCGTGGTGGCGTGGCTGATGTTTCCGCAAGGCGAACGCGACCATAACACCGTCGGCGAAGCGAAAATTTTAATCGGTCCCCCATTGGCGCTCGTGCCGCTAACGCTGAAATGAGAGTTTAGAGTTTAGAGTTTAGAGTTGGAATTTTCTATCTTCAAAATGCGCGAAGCGTAACCTCTGCTAAACTCTGAACTCTCAACTCTAAACTCTATCGGTTTTGACTATACGTTTTGATAAATCGCGCCGCCCTAAAATTAAACCCCGTCAACCGCGTTGCGGCGGACGGGGTTTAATTGTCGAGTGGTCGATTGAACGGCTATTTCGCTTTCGCGGCGAGCGCCTTGTTCAGCGCCAACGCCAGCGCCGATTTGCGGTGATTGACCGCGTTCGGGTGTAAAATGCCTTTGTTGCCGGCGCGGCAAACGAGGCGCGTCGCGGCGGCAAATTCGGTTTTGATTTTCGCTTCGTCGCCGCCGGCGAGCGCGTCGGTGAATTTGCGGAACGACGTTTTCAGGCGCTCTTTGCGCACGCGGTTGCGGGCGGTGCGTTTTTCGGTTTGGCGGACGCGCTTTTCAGCGGACTTAATGTTGGGCATAGGACATCCTTTACAAAATTAAAAGCAAAAAAATTGACCGCAAAAGAGGCGGGAATTGTGCGCAAAATCGCCGCGAACGCAAGCGTCAAGAACCGCGGGCGTAAGTTCTTTCTTGGCGCTTATCGTCTAAGCAAAAAACTGACCGGCGCGGGTGAGCAATTCGTCAAATTCGCGCGCGTTGAGTTGCAGGCGTTTTTTGACCAAACCGATTTCCGTCGCCGGCATCGCCAGCGGAAAATCACTGCCGAACAACCAGCGGTCTAACGGAATGTTCAGGCGGATTTCGGTCAACAAATCGTCGTCGATAAACGGCAACGCGCTGGACGTATCGACAAAAATTTCCAAACCGGCGAACGCTTCGACCACGTGGCGCCAATGCAAATAGCCGCCGAGATGCGCGGCAATCATCGTCAATTGCGGAAAGCGCCGCTTTATCGCCGCGAGTTTTTGCGGGCTGGAAAAATTTTCGTCCGGTCGGCGTTCGTCGCCGATATGAAACATCATCACAAACCGTCCCGCCGCCGCCTCGAACATCGGCGACAGTTGCGGGTCGTCGAGCCAAATTTTCTGAAAATCGGGGTGCAGTTTCAGTCCGCGCACGCCGGCGGCGGCAAGGCGGTCGAACTCTTTTTCCCACGCGGCGAAATCGGGGTGAAACGTGCCGAACGCCTCGATTTCCGGGACGCTTTGCAAATGAATTGCCCAGTCGTTGGCGAGGACTACTTGCGCCGGCGTCGTCGCCGCGCAATGCGCCACGGCGCGGTCTAAACCGGCGGCGCGCAAACCCGTCAGCAAACCGGCGAGCGTCCCGTCGCCCGCCGGCGGAATCCGGTAATAGTCATACAACTGTTGCGTCGCCTTCGCGGCGATTTTCGGGTGAAAGACGTGCGCGTGCGCGTCGTATTTCAGCGAAGACATAGCGACCTCTCGCGGACGGAAAACGCGGTATTGTAATAACGTTTCGCGTCTTTCAAGTGGCAATGGCGCGGCTATTATTTAGAGTTTAGAGTTGAGAGTTGAGAGTTGAGAGTGTGGATTTTTATTTTTTAGAAAGCGCGAAGCGCAACCTCTGCTGAACTCTGAACTCTAAACTCTATCAATTGGGGACCCGAACGATGCAACCGCCGGCAAAAACTTTGAGCGAACAGGCGACGCGCGACGGTTATGCGGAAGGCGTGTGGTCGCTGGTCGTCAATGCGTTGTTGTTCGGCGTGAAACTGTGGGTCGGTTTGACGACCGGCGCGTTGGCGTTGGTGGCGGATGCGTGGCACACGTTGTCGGATTCGTTCAGTTCGCTGGCGATTATCGTCGCCTTGAAATTTTCGGCGCAACGCCCCGACCGCGAGCATCCGTTCGGGCACGGGCGCTGGGAGCAAATCGGCGCCCTGTTCGTCGCGTTTTTTTTGGCGGCGGTCGCCTACGAGTTTTTGCGCGAAGCGATTGACAAACTGTGGCGGCACGAAAGCGCCGTGTTCGGCGCGGCGGCAATCGCGGCGATGGCACTCTCCACGGTAATCAAGGAGGCGTTGGCGCAATACGCTTTTTATCTCGCGCGGAAAACCGGCAATCTTTGCCTCCACGCCGACGGCTGGCATCACCGGTCGGACGCGCTTTCGTCGCTCGTCGTGTTGGTCGGCATTTGGTTGGCGGGCGATTACTGGTGGTTGGACGGCGTGTTGAGCGGACTGATTGCGCTGATGATTCTGTTCGCCGCGTATCAAATCGCGAGTTCGACGATTGTGAAAATGCTCGGCGAAAAACCGGACGCGGCGCTCGTCGCGCAAGTCGAAAAGATGGCGCGCGAGATTTGTCCGCCGAATTTTCAGTTGCATCATTTTCATCTGCACAATTACGTGCGCCAACAAGAACTGACTTTTCACTTGAAACTCAACCGCAATCTGACGATTGCCGCCAGCCACGCGCTCGCCACGCGCTTGGAGAAAAATATCGCCGACCGCTTCGGCATCACCGCGACGGCGCACGTCGAACCGTTGGAGGAGTGAAGATGGTTCCTGATTTTTTTCTCATAAAGACGCGCGGAGTTTCCCTCTCCACACAAAATTATTCTTTTCACCTGTTCGTTTTTTAATTCGTGAAAATTGGGTTAATGCGGGTAATGCACGGACACGTTTTTATGGACGCCGTTTTTCTTAACCAGTCAATCGCCGCCAATATCGCCGTCAACACCGTCAAGAACGACGGCGTTAAGGACGGAAACGCCGCGAACGCGCGCGCGCCCGTCGCCGACAATGCGACCGTGCCCCGCGCCGCCGTCGGCGCCGACGAAGCGTCCGCGACGGTGAAAATAACTCTGCCGTTGAAAGAGTTGGCAAAAATTGTCGCCGAACATCCCGAGGCGTTAAAACAAGCGCAAATCACTTTCGCCGACGGCAAGGCGACGCTGACTTTCGCCAACGGTAAAATCCCCGCCGAATTATTGCCCGCCGATAACGCGCCGCCCCTGCCCCAAAGTCCCGCCGCCGTACTTGACGCGCTTGCCGCCGCCGACCGCGAGTCGCCGGAAACGCCGCCGGTAAAAACTGCGCCGCCCGCCGAACCGCCCCGCCCCGCCGCTTCATCGCCGACGTCCGCCGCCGCGTCCCCCGCCGCGCCGCCGGTTCATAATTTCACCGTCCGTGAAATTTTGTTGAACGCGACGGTTTGGCGCGGCGACGAAAAACTGCCTCTGCCCTTGCCGGTGTCGCCGGCGAATTTTGCCGCGTTAGCGCAACTTATCGCCGCATTAAAAACATCCGCGACGATTATCAATTTATCGCCAACCGCGCTCCCGCAACTAACCGTCGCGACCGAAAATCGGGAATTGACTTTGCCGTTGCCCCCCGCCGCCGCGAAAAAATTAGCGGAGTTTATCGGCGCAACGCCGACAACGCCCCTGCCCGTCTTGCCGACGGCTACCGTCTTGCCGACGGCTACCGTCTTGCCGGCGGCTACCGCCTTGCCGGCGGTGTCCGTCGAATCGGCAACGACGATGCCCGCTACGACGTCAACCTCGACAGCGTCAACCTCGGCGGGGTCAACGCCGACGGTGTTCAAATTGCAATTGCCGGAAAGTTTGCAACTGACCGGCGAATGGAAAGTGGCAACCGACGGCGAAACGGCGGCGAAAATTCCGGCGCTCGACCGCCGGTTGCTCAACAGCGGTTTGACGCCCAGCGCCGCGACGCGGGCGGCGGCGGCGGCGTTGCGCAATCAGGATTTGCCGGTTGACCGCGCCAATATCCAGACGTTGCTCGCGACCGTCGCCGGTCGCGGCGGCGAGGAGCGCGCGGCGATGTTGGAAGCGACGGCGCGACTGTTGCGGCTACAAGCGCCGGTAAGCGTCGCCGTCGTCAGCGGCGACGCCGAATTGCGCCGCCCCGACGTTACCGGCAGAATCGCCGTCGTGCAGGAAAAATTACAGTCCGCGCTCGCGGAGTTAGGGGATTGGGCGGCGAACGACGAACCGTCAGAAGTGAACGGTGCGCCGGGGGGCGGGGACAGAAACGGCGCGTTGGCGCCGCCGCTAAAAACGTTACGAGCGGCGCTCTCCGAATTAGCGAAAACGCCCCTGCCCGCCGACGACGCGGATTTGCCGGAAAAACTGCGGAATTTTTTCCGCTCGTATGCGCGGGAAAATGTGGCGAAAACCGCGGCGCTCATCGAAGACGTCGCGACGCAAATTTTGCGCCGCCAGCCCGAACTGCAAAAAATCGACGCGGCGCTAAATGTGATTTTGGCAAAACTCGACCATGCAGACGCTCCGCCCCCTTCCGCGTCAAAATTGTCCCCCGGCACTAATGCCGACGCGCCGTCGCCGCGCTCGCCGACCGCCGTTTTGCAAAATGAAATTCCGCCGCGCGTGCCGCAAATTGCGCGAAGTTTCGACTTAAATAACGCCGCGTTGAAGTTGCCGCATCACGACGCGCTTCCGGCGGCGTTGAAACACCCCGGCGTGGAACCGACGCCCCTCGCGTGGCGCGACCTCGCCGCCAATCCCGACGCGAAAATTGATTTGCCGCGTTTAGAGAACGCGCTCCGACAAATTTTTTCCGGCGGCACGCCCGACGACGCCGCGATGAAAACCGCCGAAGTTATCAAGCAGTTAGACCGCGTAACGCTCCGCGAATTGGCGGCGACGTTGCAAGCGGTCGAGCGCGACGAAATCGCCGCGCAACCGGCGCTGAGCAAACTCGCGGACGCCGCCGGCGAGTTGCGCGATTTGGGGCGGATGTTCACCGCGATGAAAATGGAAAACCTCGCCGCCGACCAGCAAAATCCGGCGCTGATGAGCGCGACGATTCCGTTTCAGTCGCCGTCCGGTAACGGCGACGGGAAATTGCAAGTTTTTTACAAGCGCGGCGGCGGGAAAAAGGGTTGGTCGCAACGAGTGGTGTTGGATTTGGCGATGTCGGCGTTGGGCGACGTGATTGGCGACTTGCGTTTTACGCTCGACAAAAAATTGTCGTTGGTCGTCGGCGCCGAGACGCCGGAAAAATGCGCGCGCCTGTCCGCCGACCAAAACGAGTTAATCACCAATTTGGCGCAAATCGGCTTTTTCTGCCAGCCGGAATTTCGCGTCGTTACCGCGCCGCCCGCGCCGCCCGCCGCGCCCGCCGCACCCGCCGCGGAAAATAAAAGTTCGAGCGCCGCCCCGCCGGTCGGCGGCGGTAAAATTGATATTAAGGCGTAAATAGCCGGAAGCCGGCGCGCGGTAATTAAACCCCCTCGATAAACGCCGGTTGCCACGTCGGCACGGTTGCGCCGAATATTAGACCTGTTCGACAACCAATTCGCGGCAAATTTTCGTGTCTAATTTCCCGTTCCGCCGCGTCAAAATTCCTCACAATACCTCGGTATTGCTTCGTCATTTTTCCTTGCGGCACGAAAAATTAGACACGAAAATTTGTTCGCTCGTAGGTTTAGAACAGGTCTATTTTTCAGCGCGCCGGCAAGCCCGCCCACCCGCGCTCGCTTGCGCGGACCGAGATGCGCTACAGCCGCCAATCAAGCGGACGCAGTCCTGCCGCCGTCAGAAAATCGTTCACGCGGGAAAAGTGGCGGCAACCGAAAAAACCGTTATGCGCCGAGAGCGGGCTGGGGTGCGCCGCTTCAAAGACGCCGTGTTGCGGATTGGTGATTAGTCCGCGCTTGGCGCGCGCGTGGTTGCCCCACAAAATGAACGCTATCGGCATTTCGCGGTCGTTCAGAATTTTAATAATTTCGTCGGTGAAAATTTCCCAACCCTGCCCGCGATGACTGTTGGCTTCGCCCGCCCGCACCGTCAGCGCCGTGTTCAACAATAACACGCCGCGCTCCGCCCAGGCGGTCAAATCGCCGCTCGCCGGCGGCGCGACGCCTAAATCGCTCTTTAATTCCTTGAAAATGTTCGCGAGCGACGGCGGCAACGGCACGCCGACGCGCACCGAAAAACAAAGCCCGTGCGCCTGTCCCGCGCCGTGATACGGGTCTTGCCCCAACAACACCGCGCGGACGACGCTGTATGAGGTGCGCCGGAGCGCGTTGAAAATATCGTTCATCGGCGGATAAACCGTCCGCGCCGCGTATTCGCCGCGCAGAAATTCGCGCAACCGTTGATAATACGGCTTGGCGAATTCGTCAAATAAAATGCCGTCCCACTCGTTGTCGAATTTTATCATAGCGCCCCCTGATTCAGCGCTTAGAGTTAAGAGTTGAGAGTTTAGCGGTGGAATTATTTTTAAGATGCGCGAAGCGCAACCTTTGCTCAACTCTAAACTCTCAACTCTGAACTCTAAATTGATTGATTCTCCGCAAAACTTCCTCGCCCCGCCAACACCAATCCGGCGCGAGGAGTTGGTCGCGGCGGCGCGGCGCGGCGCATAAACGCTGTTCGGTTACCGTGTCCGGCAATGCGGCGAGCATTCGCGCCACCGTCGCCGCGTATTCGTCCAACGTCGGCAACGGGAACGGGTCGCGTAAAAACCGCTCGGCGAGCGCCGTATTTTTGACCAGATGCAAATTGTGAATTTTTATGCCGTCGATTTTTTCCGCCGCCAAAAACGCGGCGGCGCGGACGCTGTCGGCAAGCGTGTCGCCCGGCAACCCGACAATCAAATGCGCGACAATATAAATACCGCGCGCGCGGGTCAGCCGCATCGCGGCGGAAAAATCGCCGACGGTGTGTCCGCGCCCCAACGCGGCAAGCGTCGCGTCGTTGACGCTTTGTAAGCCGTATTCGATTTGCACAAACGTCCGTCGCGCCAGCGCCGCCAACAGCGCGATTTTTTCGGCGTCAACGCAATCGGGGCGCGTGCCGATAGCCACGCCGACCACGCCGTCCACGGTCAGCGCTTCTTCATAAAGCGCGCGCAATTTCTCGACCGGCGCGAAGGTGTTGCTACCGGGCTGAAAATAAACTAAAAAATTCCGCGCCGCCGGTTGCCGGCGTTGAACGCGAGCGACGCCGGCTAATACTTGCTCGCGGATGGATTGGCGCGGCGAAACGGCGGCGGAAAAGGCGTCGTTGTCGCACCACGCGCACCCGCGCCCCGCCGCGCGATTGGGGCAGGATAAGCCGGCGTCCACCGCGATTTTCACGGTTTTGCCGCCGAATTTTTGACAGAGGAAATCGGTGAAACGCATTGGACGGTCGGGAGAGAAAAATTAAAAACTGAGGTCGTGCGGCGCCTGTTAATCGCCTCGCGCTTTCGCGCGTGGTCGGCGTTAAGAAAATAAAAAAAAGCAGGTCGCCGGTTTTTCGCCGGTAACCTGCCGTTTTTTTTACCGCCGGTCCTCTTCGCCGCGCTTACCGGCTATACACCGGACGTTTTTGATAGTGGCGGTGGAGCAATTCGTGCGCCTTGTGCGAGTTCGGCTCGCCGAGGAATTCTTTATACGCCGCCTGCACGTCCGGGTTGTCGTGCGAACAACGGAGACGGGAAATTTCGTCGTCCTTATACAAACCGGCGGTGCGTTGCGCGCGCACCTCGTCGGTGGCGCCCTGCGGCTGACCGCCGCCGCCGATACAGCCGCCGCGGCACGCCATCACTTCGACGAAATGATACGGCAATTCCTTGCCCTCTTTTTTCGCCGCGCGAATTTCGTTCAGCACGTTTTCGATGTTCGCCATTCCGTGCGCCACCGCGATGCGGACTTCGTTGCCGCCGACGTTTAACTTCGCCGTTTTCACGCCGTCCATCCCGCGGGTTTCGGCAAATTCGACTTTCGGCAATTTCTCGCCGGTGATTTTGCTGACCGCCGTCCGCAACGCCGCCTCCATCACGCCGCCGGTTACGCCGAAGATTGTCCCCGCGCCGGAATACGTGCCGAGCAACGGGTCAACGTTCTCGTCCGGCAGCGCGTTGAAGTCAATGCCGGCTTGTTTAATCATTCGCGCCAATTCCCGCGTCGTAATCGCCACGTCCACGTCCGGCAAACCGCCGCGCCGCATATCGTCTTCCGTCACCTCAAACTTTTTCGCCGTGCAGGGCATCACCGACAGCACGAAAATATCTTCGGCGCGAATGCCCGATTTTTCGGCGTAATAGGTCTTAATCATCGCGCCTTCCATCTGTTGCGGCGATTTGCAGGTCGAGAAATGCGACATCAAATCGTGGGTGTATTTTTCCATATAGTCCACCCACGCCGGACAGCACGAGGTAATCAGCGGCAACTCTTGCGGCGCCTTGGTGAAGCGGTGAATGAACTCCGTGCCTTCTTCCATAATCGTCAGGTCGGCGGCGAAATTCGTGTCGAAGACCTTGTCGAAACCGAGGCGGCGCAACGCGGCGTAAAGTTTGCCGGTTTGCAATTCGCCGGGTTTGAAGCCGAACGCTTCGCCAATCGCCACGCGCACCGCCGGCGCGATTTGCACGACTTTGTGTTTTTTCGGATTGGAGAGCGCGGCGAAGACCTTTTCCGTTTCGTCTTTTTCGTAAATCGCGCCGACCGGACAGTGCGCCGAGCATTGCCCGCATTTGATGCACGGCGATTCGTTCAGCGACACGTCCGCCGCCGGGGCTAAGCGCGTCGTTTCGCCGCGCCCGATAAATTCCAGCGCATAGACGCCCTGCAATTTTTGGCACACCAACGCGCACCGCCCGCATTTCACGCATTTTTCCGGATTCAGGACAATCGAGGTCGTCGTTTCGTCCTTCGGCAAATGCTGGAAATTTTCCTCAAACGGCTGTTCGCGAATGCCGAAGTCCGCCGCCAACGTTTGCAGTTCGCAATTGCCGGAGCGGGCGCAACGTAGGCAGTCGTTCGGGTGGTTGGAGAGAATCAATTCCAAGACCGCGCGGCGGGTGGTGATGAGTTCGGCGTCGCGGGTGATGTAGTTGTTCGCCGCGCCGCCGCGACCGGCTTCGACCGGCGTGGCGCAGGCGCGCACGATTTTCGGCGAACCTTGAATTTTCACCACGCAAATACCGCACGACGCCCACGCCGGCAAATCGGGGTGGTAACACAGCGTCGGAATTTTCACGCCGACTTTTTTGGCGGCGTCCAACACGGAAGTTCCATCCGGGACGGTTACTTCGATGCCGTCAATTTTACAAGTGATATTAGCCATTGTTTCTCCTTTAAGAATCTTGCTTCGTTCAAAAATTTTTTCCCGCCACCAAGCGCGGGGAGAAACGGAATTAACAATTAACAATTAACAATTGAGGAGTTTTTATTGACAAATCCGCAAGCGCCCGCGAGGCGAATTTTTTACCATCAAATTCCATAATTGTTAACTGTTAATTGTAAATTGTTAATTCGTTCCACCATAGCCGCGACTCAATGGCAAAAAAACGCAAAAATTATCCGCTATCCTTTCACCACCGCCTTGAATTTGCACGCGCTGAAACATTCGCCGCACTTCAAGCAGTCGTTCGCGCTGATGATATACGGCGACCGTTTTTTGCCTTCCGCCGGCGGCTCGGTGCTCGGCGCGATGCAACCCGCCGGACATTTTTTCGCGCACAGCCCGCAACCGATGCATTTGGTTTTGTCGATGGCAAACGACAGCAATTTTTTGCATTTGCCCGCCGGACATTTTTTGTCCCGAATGTGCGCCAGCAACTCGTCGTTGAAATAGCGGATAATCGACAGCGCCGGATTCGGCGTGGTTTGTCCGAGCGCGCAGAGCGACGCTTTGCGCATCGCGTCGGCGATGGTTTTGATTTGCTCCACGTCGGACTCTTCGCCTTTGCCCTCGGCGATTTTGTTGAGAATGTTCAGCAGTTTGCGCCCGCCGATGCGGCACGGCGCGCATTTGCCGCAGGATTCGTCCACCGAGAAATCCAAATAAAAGCGGACAATATCGACGATGCAGTCGTCCTCGTCCATCACAATCATCCCGCCCGACCCCATCATCGAGCCGACGGCGATTAAGTTGTCGTAGTCAATCGGCGTGTCGAGATGGGCTTCGGTCAAGACGCCGCCGGACGGACCGCCGGTCTGCACGGCTTTGAATTTCTTGCCGTGTTTGCACCCGCCGCCGATGTCGAAAATAATTTCGCGCAACGTCGTCCCCATCGGCACTTCGACCAAACCGGAGTTGGAGATTTTGCCGGTGAGCGCGAAGACCTTCGTGCCTTTTGATTTTTCCGTGCCGACTTTGGCGAATTCGTCGCCGCCGTTGAGCAGGATATACGGAATGGACGCAAGCGACTCGACGTTGTTGACGCACGTCGGCTTGCCCCAGAGACCTTTAATCGCCGGAAACGGCGGACGCGGACGCGGCATTCCGCGCTCGCCTTCAATCGACGCGAGCAACGCCGTTTCTTCGCCGCAGACGAACGCGCCGGCGCCGAGACGAATTTCAATGTCAAAATTGAAGCCCGTGCCGAGAATGTCGTCGCCCAAGACGCCGTGTTCGCGGGCTTGTTTCATCGCGATTTCGAGGCGCTCGATGGCGAGCGGATATTCGGCGCGGATGTAGATGAAGCCCTTGTTCGCTCCAATCGCGAAGCCGGCAATCATCAATCCTTCCAAAACGGCGTGCGGGTCGCCTTCGATGGTCGAGCGGTCCATATAGGCGCCGGGGTCGCCTTCGTCGGCGTTGCAGACCATATACTTTTGGTCGGCGATTTGCATTTTACAGAAGTTCCATTTCATCCACGTCGGGAAGCCCGCGCCGCCGCGTCCGCGCAAACCGGATTTTTTCATTTCTTCAATCACGTCGTCGGGCTTCATCGTGGCGATGACTTTGGCGATGGCGGCGTAGCCGTCGCGCCCAATGTATTCGGTGATGTCTTCCGGCGCGATGAAACCGCAGTTGCGCAACACGACGCGGCGCTGTTTTTTGTAGAATTTCATATCGTCGATTTTGCCGGCGACGGCTTGACCGGGTTCTTTGTAGAGGAGGCGCTCAATCACGCGCCCGCCGGCGACGTCTTCGCGAATGATTTCGGCGGCGTCGGACACTTTGACGTGAACGTAAAACGCTTCGTGGGGCAGGACTTTGACAATCGGACCTTGTTCGCAGAAACCGAAACAGCCGGTCATAATGACTTTGACTTTGTCGGCGACGCCTTGTTTTTCGACTTCTTTTTGCAACTCGTCGTAAATTTCTTTGCCGGTGTTGGCGTGACAACCCGTGCCGCCGCACACGAGAATGTATTTCGGCAACGCCTGATGGTTGGCGTCGGCGCGCTTCTCGTCGGCAAGTTGTTTGAGCGTTTCCTGAGTTAGTTTTTTCATTGTAATGCTCCTGATTATGTTGACCGTAAATTTTGATGAAGAGCGAAAGTTAAAAGTTGAAAGTTAAAAGTTGCGACAGACAGCGGTCGTCTAAACTTTCAACTCTCAACTTTTAACTTTCGTTCTGGAACGGCGCGATCAGTCCGGCGATTTTCGCGGGCGTGAGGTCGCCGTAAACCTTGCCGTCAATCGTCAGCACCGGCGCCAAACCGCAACAGCCGATACAGCGCACCGAGTCCACCGAGAACTTGCCGTCTTCGGAGACCTCGCCGGCGTGGCATTGCAAGATGGAGGCGATTTCGTCGAGCAGGGCTTGCCCGCCTTTGAGGTAGCACGCGGTCCCCATGCAGACGGCGATTTTGTGCTTGCCCGGTTTTTTCAGCGAGAAGAAATGGTAGAACGTAACGACGCCGTAAATTTTCGCGAGCGGCATTTCTAACAGACGGGAAACTTCGACGACGACCTCGTGCGGAATGTAACCGTAGGTCTCCTGCACGCGGTGCAACACCATTACCAGATTGCCGGGTTTCGGTTTCCATTCAGTAATGAATGCCACCAAATCACCGGGCAACGGCAGTAAATTCTCACTCATTGCTCAGCCCTCCAAAAAAAGAAAAGAAAAACGAAAAACAGTTCGGCTAATCATTCGGTCGGCGGGATTCGTTGCGCTTGGGCGCGGCGGTTTCCGCGATTAAACGCGGAAGGCGCGCGGGTCGTGCGGGGTCGCCGCGTCCGTTATGCCACCGTAAATTAGCGCGGAAGTTTGGGACGAATCGCCGCAATAGCAATAATCCCGTCGGCAACAACCGGCGGAAAAAAGAAAATTTTCCGGCAAAAGTTATTGGGCGGAGGGGCGGGTGAAAATTATCATTACGATAAATCTTCACGTTTCAGCCGACAATCACGCAGGATGGCGGCGAGAGTTCCCGGACGGACAATTTCACCGCGATGAACCGGAACCGTGGTGCGCCGTCCGTCGGGATGGCGCAAAATGTGATGACTCCCGGCAATACGAACGACCGCAAATCCGTATTTGCCGAGCGTTTTGATGACGGCTTCGCCGCTTAACGCCGGGAAAATACTCACACCGCCACCGCTAATTTCTCGACGCCGACGAAATGAACGCCGTCAGGATTGCCGTTTTCGGCATCGTCCGCCAAACACGCGCCAATCGCTTCCCGTAACCGGTTTTTTAGTTCGACAAGCGTCGCCGCCTGCGTATGGCAACCGCGCAACGCCGGCACGTGCGCGATAAACCACCCCTCGTCGTCTTGCTCAATTATCACGTCAAATTCGCGCATCGGAAATTCTCCTCTAAAAAAACGGTTTGCCGCGAGCCGCGGATTGTAAGCAGGCGCGATATTTTGCGTAGTCCATTGAAAATCGTAACATCGGCGGAAATTGATTGGCGGGCGGTTGACAGTAACCGCCCACCGCCCACAGCAAATATGCCGACCGCACTTTCCGCCCCGCTGATTAAGACGTTGCTCGCCGACCCGGATTGCGAAATTTTCGTTTATCCGGCGCTCGGCTCGACGATGGACGAAGCCAAGCAACGGCTCGCCGCCGGCGCGCCGAGCAAAACGGTAATCCTCGCCGAAACCCAAACCGCCGGACGCGGACGGCGCGAAAAAAGTTTCTTTTCGCCGCCGCAAACGGGCATTTATTTAAGCGTGATTTGGCGCCCGCCGGCGTCCGAAAAACCGACGCCGGAAAAAACGACGACGATAACGGCGCTCGCCGCGGTCGCGGTCTGCCGCGCGATTGAAAAACATTGCCCCGTCGCGCCGCAAATAAAATGGGTGAACGACGTTTTAGTCGGCGGCAAAAAGGTCTGCGGGATTTTGACCGAAGCGGAAATCCGCCGCGGCGCGATTAGCGGTTTAATCGTCGGCATCGGCTTGAACGTCGCGACCGCCGATTTTCCGCCGGAATTGCGCGACCGCGCCGGTTCCCTCACCGTCAGTGCCGAGGCGCGCATCGCCGAGACGCGCAACCAATTGACCGCCGATTTATTGCGCCATTTTTTCGCGCTCGCCGCCGACCGCGACGCGACGCTCGACGAATATCGCGCCCGCTCCGCCGTCCTCGGCAAAGAAATAACCTACGTCCAAAACGGCGCGACCGTCGCCGCCGTCGCCGTCGGCATCAACGACGACGGCAACTTATTAGTCCGCCGCCGCGACGGCAAGAGCGTCGCGCTAAATTCCGGTGAAATTTCGTTGACGGGGTATGATTTCGGTCTTTAATCCGCCGATGGAATTTTAGTTTGTTCTCCGCCAGCCGCACTGAAATAAACACTGAAATGCGCTATTCAATTGCCACGCCCTAAAGGGCGTGGCAATTGAATAGCGCAACCGCCGCGTTTGGCAACATCTCTCTTTTTCCTCCACCGCCGCCACTCAAAGGACTTGCCCTATGTTCGGACGCCTGATTCCCCGCGTGTTGTTTATTGCGTTTATGGTGTTGTTTTCGTTTTACATTTACCGGATGCTGAACGAAGACGAGATGCATTTCCGGCAGATGATTAGCGTCATCGTCGCCGGCGCCGTCGTCGGCATCGCGTTGGTGGTGTGGGAGTGGCGGTTTCAGCGCGATTTGGCACGGCAAATGGTGGCTATCCTGTTCGGCTTGACCGCCGGTTTGTTCGCGACGGTCGTCGTCGCGGCGATTTTAATGTTGGTGCTGGTGCCGTATAACATTTTGCAAAATCCGCAAGCCGGCACGCTCGATGTCGCGCTGTTTCTCGCGCTGTGGCAAATGCAATTCTGGTTGCCGCTGATTCTCTCGGCGTGTTTATATGTCGGCGTAACCGTCATTTTGCAGACCAAAGACGACTTTCGGTTTCTCATTCCCTACGTTGACCTTTCGCACCGGAGCGCGCAAGCCGGCGGAATTTTGTTGGACACCTCGGTGTTGATTGACGGGCGCATTGTCGAGATGGCGCCGACCGGCATTTTCCCCAATCGCCTGATTATTCCCGATTACGTCTGGCGCGAACTGCACCATCTCTCGGACAGCGCCGACGCGGAAAAACGGGCGCGCGGGCGGCGCGGCTTGGACATCGCCAAAAAGTTGACGGACAACCCGCGTCTGAACGTCATCGTGCATCGCGCGATGCCGGGGCAACAGACGCCGGTGGACGAGGCGTTGTTGCAGGACGCGCAGGCGTTGTCGGCGCGGGTGATGACGACGGACTACAATCTCGGCAAAGTCGGCGCATTGTTCACGGGCGTGGAAATTATCAACTTGAACGACTTGGCGAAAGCGCTGAAACCGCAATACGTCGGCGGCGAAACGCTGACGATTTATCTGTTGAAGCGCGGGCAAAATCCCGACCAGGCGGTGGGCTACTTGGACGACGGGACGATGGTCGTCGTTGACGGCGGCGCGCCGTCCATCGGCAAACGGGAGACCATCCAAATCACCGGCAACATCCAAACCGCCGCCGGCAAAATGCTGTTCGCGGTGCCGGTGGCTCAAAGTTGAGAGTTTAGAGTTCCGAGTTGAGAGAGTGGAATTTTATTTTTTAAGACGCGCGAAGCGCCTCCGAGGCTAAACTCTCAACTCTAAACTCTAATCACTTGTCCTCCCCCTGATAAACAAATCCAAAATGAAAATTCGCCTTACCGCCGCTCTCGCTTTCCTCAACCGCCACCGCCGCGCGGCGATAGTCGTCGCGCTGTTGCTCGTCGGCGGCGTTTGGGCTTGGCGCGGCGGCAAAAGCGGCGACGCGGAAAGTTTTGACATCAAACAATTCGTCCCCGACCAAATCGTCAAAGTCCGGCAGGGCAATCTGCGCCGCGCGGTGTCCGCGTCCGGCAAAATCGTCCCCCGGCGCGACGTAACGATTAAATGCAAAGCCGGCGGGCAGATTATCGAACTGCCGTTCGACGTGAGCGACCGCGTCCAAGCGGGCGACGTGTTGGTGCGCTTGGACCCGGTCGATGAAAACCGCAACGTGCGCCAAGCCAAAATCAATTTGCAAATCGCCGAAAACAATTTGGCGACGGCGAAACTGAACGAGGAAATCGCGACCGCGCGGCTGAAAAACGACGAAGCGACGGCAACGGCGGCGGTGGAGTCGGCGCGGATTGATTACGAAAACGCCAAAATCGTCAGCGAGCGCAACCGGCAATTATTCGGCAAAAAATTGTTAAGTCAGGAAAATCTCGACACCACCGAACTCGCGGAAAAACAGGCGGCAATCAACGTGCAAAACCGTCAAATCGCGTTGGACGAAATGAACATTCGCCGCACCGAATTGGAACTGAAAAAACGCGCCGTCGCCGACGCCGACGCCAATCTCGAAACCAAAAAATTGGCGCTCTCGGACGCCGAACAGCGGCTGATTGAAACGACGGTCAAAGCCCCGACCAACGGCGTGGTGTCGGCGCTGAACGCGCAAATCGGGCAGATGGTGTCGTCGGCGACGGTCAACACCGGCGGCGGCACGGAAATAATGACGATTAGCGATTTAGACCGCCTGTTTGCGGATGTCGAAGTGGACGAGTCGGAAATCGCCGGCATCGAGCCGGGCTTGCGCGCGGAAATCGTCGCCGAGTCGAACGCCGATAAAAAATTCGCCGGCATTACGCGGCGGATTTACGCCAAAGGCACGCGCACGCGCGGCGTGGTGAATTTCACCGTGCGCATCGAAGTTCTCGACCCGGATTTGCGTTATTTGCGCCCGGAAATGACGGCGAACGCGGAAATTATTTTGGCGGCGGCGACGGACGCGCTGTTAATTCCGGCGCCGGCGGTGCGCCGTGAGGGCGAGCAAAAATACGTGCTGGTGCAAGCGCCGGACGGCAAAGAAGAGCGGCGGGATATCGTCGTCGGCATCGAAAACGACCGTCACGCGCAAGTGTTGAGCGGCTTGCAAAAAGGCGAAGCGGTGGTGATTAGCGTTTCGAGCGACGAAGCCCGCTGGGTCAACAACGCGCTCAATCCCAACGTGATGACGCAATTTTCCAGCGGTCGCGGCGTCCGCCGCGCCCCGCCGCGATAGAAAATATCGCCCGCATTACCGATTGGGGCTAAAGCCCGTTTTTAGAGAGGCGCCGACCGCACGCCAAAGCGCGCGGTCGGCGATTGAATAGAGCCCCGTCCAACCATTGATGGCGCGTCGCGCCCCGTAGAGGCGCGATTTACGCCCCCGCCACCAATTTCGCGGCGCGTTGCAGGAACGCCGCCGGGTCTTTGATTTTGCCGCCGGACGCAATCACCGCGCCGTCGAAGAGCAAGCGCAAATCCTCCGTCGCCGCGTTTTTGTCCGCCGATAATTTCGACCGCAACGCCGCGATGGCCGCGTGGTCGGGATTGATTTCCAACACCAATTTCCGCTCCGGCGCCGCCTGCCCCAACTCGCGCAACAGCCGCTCCATCTGCGCCCCGATTTGCCCCTCTTCGCCGATTAAACAGAGCGGACTCGATTTCAGCCGCGCCGACAGGCGCGTTTCGGCGATTTCGTCGCCTAAAGTTTCTTTGATAAACGCCAATAAATCCTGGTGGTCTTTTTCGCGCTGTTCCTTTTCCGCCGCCGGCGTTTCGTCTTTCGCCGCGAGTTCGCCGCGGTCAATCGCTTTCAACTTTTTGCCTTGATATTCCGGCGTCGCCGCGACGACGGTTTCATCGACCGGGTCGGTCATAATCAACACTTCGTAACCGCGCTCGCGGAAATACTCCATATACGGCGAATTTTCGACCATCGGGCGATTTTCGGCAATCATATAATAAATTTCTTCCTGCCCCGCCGGCATCGCTTCGACATACTGCGCGAGTGTTACGAGTTTATTTTCTTCGCTCGCGCGCGTGGACGGATACAGCAATAAATCGAGAATCGACTCGCGATTTTCAAAGTCGCCCATCAAGCCGGATTTCAACATCACGCCGAACTGCTCCCAGAATTTTAGATACGTCGCGTGTTCTTTTTCCAACATTTCCTTGAACGTGGCGAACAGGCGCGAAACGAGCGCCTTGCGGATTTTGTGCAGTTGCCGGTCTTCCTGCAACATTTCGCGCGAGACGTTGAGCGGCAAATCGGAACTGTCCACCACGCCGCGCACGAACGAAAAATACGGCGGCAACAGTTTGTCGCACTCTTCGGCGATGAACACGCGGTTGACGTAAAGTTGCAAACCGCGGCGCTGTTCGCGCATAAAAAAGTCGGACGGACGGCGCGCCGGAACGAACATCAGCGCCTTGAATTCCTGCGCGCCCTCGGCGGCGTAAGGAATCGTTTTCAGCGGCGCGTCGAAATCGTGCGAAATATGCTTGTAAAATTCGGCGTATTCCTCGTCTTTGACCTCGCTTTTGGCGCGAAGCCAAATCGCCTGCCGCGAGTTGACGATGTCTTCTTTGTGTTCGATTTCGTCGGTTTCCTTGCCGTCTTTATCGCGCTTTTTTTCGTCGGTAACGAGGACGACGGGATATTCGATAAAGTCGGAAAATTTTTGCACGAGCGAGCGCAAGCGCCACGTTTCGGCGAACTCGCTTTCGTCGTCGCGCAAATGCAAAACGATGGTCGTGCCGCGCTTGTCGCGCTCCGCCGCCTCGACGGTGAAACTGTCTTCGCCGGCGGAAGTCCATTTCGTCGCCGCGGTTTGGCGCGGCGCGCGCGTGACGACTTCGACCTTATCGGCGACCATAAACGCCGAATAAAAACCGACGCCGAACTGCCCGATTAAGTCAACGTTCTCGGACTTCGCCTGTTTCATTTTTTCGAGAAACGCTTTGGTGCCGGAACGGGCGATGGTGCCGAGGTCGTTGATGAGCGTTTCGCGGCTCATACCGCAACCGTTGTCGCTAATGGTGAGCGTTTTCGCCGCCGCGTCGGGAATGATTTTAATTTGGAAATCGGTGTCGCCCTCGGCGAGTTCGGCGTCGGTGAGCGCGTCGAAGCGAATTTTGCCGATGGCGTCGGCGGCGTTGGAGATGAGTTCGCGCAAGAAAATTTCTTTGTGCGAATAGAGCGAGTGGACAATGATTTCCATCACTTGTTTGAGTTCGGCTTTGAATTCCATTTTTTCGGCGGACATAATTTTTCCCTCCTGTGAATAAGACGACGATTGCCGCGCATAAACAATCTTTGTGCCAAAAGCGAGCGGGCGTTTTTTCGCGGGAAATCGCGAAGGCAGGTGAAACGCGAGGCGGTCAAAATGACCGGCGCGAACGGCGAGAGCGTCCATATTGAGGAGCAAAAGTTGAAAGTTACGAACTCAAGTTTCACGGTGAGCCGCCTCGATATTTTTCCGAACGGCGCGCCGGCGCATTATTTAATCAACTTTTCGCTCGCCGGCGAACGATAAACAGAAACGCTCTTATTCCCCTCTATGGAGGGGAATTAAGCGGCGGTTATTCAACTCAAATAAGGAACGTCCCGATGAAAACTTGGTTTTTACTGGCGTTGGTCGCGGTGTTGTCCGGTTGCGGCGGGGCGATTATGAGCCAATTCGCCGGCGAGTGGGGGCAATTTTCGGACGACCGCAACGACGTTACCGCCGTTCGCGCCGGAATGCGCACGACCGATATTTTGCCGAAAATCGGCAAACCGGAAAAAATCGAAGCCGGCGAAAACGTCTATGCCGGTTGGCAGGAATGGATTTATCCGACCGGCAGTTTGTTGGTTTATCGCGGGGAAGTGAAGCAGGTCTTCGCCGAGACGCGCGACGCCGAGACGATGACGAAATTGGCGAAAGCCAACAAAAAGGGGTTTGAACTCGGCTTTGAGAGCGACAAAAAAGAAAACCAAAAGACCAAAGAAGAAGAACTCGCCCAGCAGGAAAAAATAATGTGGGGCGTCAACGAAAAGACGAAAAACAGCAAATATCGCGAACTCGACCGCGACGGATTTAGCGCGGTAAAATAAACGTTACCGCTTAATTCCCCTCTATGGAGGGGTGGCATCGCGACAGCGCGGTATCGTCGCGATGACGGGGTGATGGTCGTTATACCCCAGAATCGCGCTGTGAAATCTGGGGTAGCGCAAGCGACCACCCCGTCAGTCCGGCAAACCGCGCCGGACTGCCCCCCCTCCATATAGGGGAATAAGAGCATCCACTATTCGGTTCACCATGCAAAAATTCGACATCAAAAAAATCCTGCTGACGGTGCTCGCGGGCATCTCTTTGCCGCAGGTGCGGCGGCTGATTTTCTTAATCTTCGGCATCGCGATTGCGGCGGTTCTCACCACGATGGCGGTGGTGCTGATTGCGGAGTGGGAGGATGAAGACGCGACGGCGCTCGGCAAAGAACGCTTGCAAACCCTTTACGCGGCGGTGAAAAAATTTCAGTCCGAAGAATATTTCGCGCGTCCGCCGAAAAATTTAACCGAATTGTTGGATTTGCCGCCACGCGCCTCGCGCGCGGTCGTCCCGCTTCTCGCGGACGCCGCCGCCTTGCGCCTGCCGCGCGCCGCCCACGCCGAAGACGAGTCCGATTTCTGGCTTGTGCCGTATTACGATTCTTCGCTCCCCGCCAACGCGATTATTTTGTTAGACCGTCCGGGGAATTACGCGCGCGGCGGACACCTCGTGTTCAACGACGGCACGCTGATTTTTTTAAGCGCCGCCGCCGCCGATTACCGGCGTTTCGCGCAGGCGGTAATGGAACGCCGCGACCGCGATTTTGTGCGGGCGCAATCCGCCGATTGCTCCATCGTCGGCTTCAAGAGCAATTAACAATTCACAATTAAAAACTCAGGTTACGCGATTGATTGTTTTGATAATTTATTCCGACAGTCGCGCTGAAAGCGCGAAATATATCAGCCTATGGTAAGCGGCGACGCTCTATCAGCCGCGCCACCATAGGTAAAGACGGCGCGAAGCGCCAACCGCAATTGGACGGTTCGCCGCGTTTTGGCGAACCGCTCTCGCCGCTGGAAGCGGCGTTTGCCGCCTAACGGCGGAACTGTCGGATGGTTTTATCAATCAACCGCGACCCAGGGTGGCGGCGCGAAGAACGTGCGCCTTACCCTGGGCTGATATATTTCGCGCTACGGGACTGCGTCCCTTTCAGCGCGATTAGCGGAGTTTTTTTTAATTCCTTCGTTGTAAGAGCAATCGATGCTAACCGCGTAACATGAGTTAAAAATTAACAATTGCGGAGTTTGATTGGCAACGCCGTAAGTGCGCGCGAAGCGAATCTTTGACCATAAAATTCCACAATTGTTAACTGTTAATTGTGAATTGTTAATTGTTAATTGTTCTTGCGGACGCCATACGCCATATAGCCCGCCAGCAACAAAAACACGCCGCCCGTAAACGTCAAGCGACCGCCGGTTGAGAGTTCGCTCTGGCGCAAAAAACTTTCGATGAGCGCCGCGAGCAAAACCAAAATCGCCACACCCAACGCGCCGCTCAACACTTCGCGTCCGCACGCCCGCAAACTCGCCAAGCGCGAGCGATAACCGGGCGCGATAATCGCCCGCGCCAGCGCCAACCCGAAACCGCCGCACAACACCACCGCGCCGAGTTCGGGAACGGCGTGCGGCAGAAACCACGCCCACGTTTCGGCGTAAATGCCGTGACTGTGATACAGGTGCAAAAACGCGCCGATAAGCATCCCGTTGTAAAAAATCAACAACACCGTCGGCACGCCGACCAACAACCCCGACACCAACGTCAGTAGCGCCACCCGCAAATTGTTGGTGAACAGCAACGCCGAGAAAAACGCCTTTTCTTGATTGCCGTCGTCGCGACCGGCGCGCAAGACCGCTTCCAACGTTTCGCGTTCCGCGCCGGGCGCGCGCGGGTCTTCGATGCCGTAAGCGTCGCCGGTCAGAAACGTGTAGGCGACGAGCGGGTCGCGCTCAATCAGCGCGTAACTCGCGCCGATGCCGCCGAGCATAATCAACAACGCGAGCAAATGCGCGCGCCAATGCGCCGCGAGAACTCGCGGCAGGGTCGCGCCGAAAAAATTACCGGCGCGCCGCCACGAACGGGCGGGCGGCGTGTAAATGACGCTGTGCGCCGCCGCGACGAGTTGATTGAGATATTGTTGGAGCGCGGCGTCGGTCGTGCGGGCTTCGATTTGCGCCAAATCGGCGACGGCGCGGCGATAAAGATAATCAAACCGCCATAATTCGGCGGCGGACAAACCGCGCCACGCGCGCGCGCGCGCCGTCAACGTCGCGAGTTCAGCCCAGTCCTGTCGGCGGTGCGGGTGATTGGTCATAGCGATTGAAAAGTTAAGAGTTTAGGGTTAGGCAGTATCGCCGCGCCCCGCGTCGTCAAGTAGACCTGTTCGATAACCGAGAGCGAGCAGATTTTCGGGCATAATTTTTCGTTCCGCAAGGAGAAATGACGAAGCAATACCGAGCGTATTGCAAGGAATTTTGACGCGGCGGAACGGAAAATTGGCCGAAAAGATGCCGCGAATTGGTTGTCGAACAGGTCTAGTATAGCGTTTAGCGCTGAACGCGCGCCCAGCGAAGCGGCGGCGATTACCCCCGGCAAATTAACGCAAAAAAAATCGGTTACACTGGCGTCCGTTTGGCGACTATAAGTTGTAAGCAAATTTTTCGCCCGCCTCTCTGACAAGGACGCCACGATGAAAAGAATCCTCCTCGCGCTGTGGTTCGCGCTCACCGCCCCCCTGCTGACAACTATGGCAAAGGCGGCGGACGACGACTATCCGAAACAACTGTCTCTGCCCGCCGGCGAGTTGTCGATTTATCGCCCGCAACCCGAAGAGTTAAGCGGGACGACGCTGAAATCCCGCGCCGCCGTCGCGTTCACGCCGTCCGGCGCAACCGCCAAAGAATTCGGCGCGGCGTGGTTTGCCGCCGAACTCGACAGCGACCGCGACGAGCGTTTGGCGACCGTGCGAAAAATCACGATGACCAATCTGAAATTCGCCGACGCGACCGCGCTCGACGCCGACGCGATTAAAAACGCTTTCAACGCGCGCGTCGCGCCGTCGGCGTTCAAAATTTCGCTTGAAGATTTGACCGCCGCGTTGCGAGCGGCGGCGGACGACGAAAATATCCGCCACGACCCGCCGAAAATTTTTGTCCGCCGCGCGCCGGCGATGCTCGTCGTCGTGGACGGCGACCCGCAGTATTCGCCGGTGGAAAATTCCGCCGTGTTGCAACTCGTCAATTCGCCGTTCGGCATTTTTTTGCTCGATAAAAAATACTACCTCGCCGGCGGGACTTCGTGGTTCGTCGCGGCGGCGCTCACCGGCAAATGGAGCGCGCTCGCCGCCGAAAAAGTTCCCGCCGCGATTGTCGCGGCGGCGGCGGACAACGTCGTGATGCCGGAAGAAAACATCGCGTCCGCGCCGGAAATTATCGTCAGCACCGAACCGGCGGAGTTAATCGAAATCGACGGCGCGACGCGAATGTCGCCGCTAAACGGCAATTTAATGAAAGTAACCAACAGTGAAAACACGGTGTATTACGACGCCGGCGGCGGCAAGTATTTTGTGCTGTTGTCGGGGCGGTGGTTCGCGAATAAAGAATTGAGCGAGAAAAACTGGACCTATGTCGAAGCCGACGCGCTACCGGCGGACTTCCGCAACATTCCGGCGAGCGACGAAAATTTTGCCGCGCGCGCGGCGGTGGCGGGAACGGACGAAGCGGTCGAGGCGGCGATGGACGCGCAGATTCCGCACACCACAAAAATTTTGCTGAAAGACGCGCCCGCCGTAACCGTCGAATACGACGGCGAGCCGCAGTTTGCGACCGTCGATAATTCCGCCGTGCGTTATGTCGTCAATGCGTCGCAACCGGTTTTTTATTATCAAAATCGCTATTACGCTTGCGTGAACGGCGCGTGGTATAGCGGCGCGACGCCGCATTTGTGGACGGTTTGCACGGTCGTGCCGGGCGCGCTGTATCAATTGCCGCCGAGCCATCCGTATTACTACACGCGCTACGTGTATGTCTATGAGCGGTCGCCGGAATACGTCATCGTCGGCTACACGCCGGGTTACACCGGCAGTTTTTACTATCGCGGCGTCATCGTCTATGGCACCGGTTATTACTATCGTCCGTGGTATCGGCACCGCTATTTTCCGCGCCCTTACACTTTCGGTTTTCGCGCCGCCTATCACAGTTCTTCGGCGGACTGGTTTTTCGCGATTGGCTGGCGGAGTTCGAGCGGCTTTTTCGCGGTGAATTTCCGCCGCGACGCCTACGCCGGCAACTGGTGGGGACCGCAACGTTACCGCGATAGAAACCTCAATTTTTTCGCCGACGCCAGACGCAACGTGTATGACGACGCGCGCGCGCGGCGCGACCGCCCCGCCCCGCGTCCGGTGTTGCGCCCGCGCCCCGCGCCGGTCGTCGCGCGGCATAACGAGCGCGCCGCCCCCGCAACGCGCGATAACGCCCGCGAGAGCATTATGACCGACCGTAACGGCAACGTGTATCGGCGCGACGAAAACAACCAATGGCAACAACGGCAAAACAATGGTTGGGTGAACCGCGCCCCGCAATCACGCTCGACGACGCCAACGACTACTCGTCAAGCGCCGCCGGCGAAAAACAGCGGGCAGTCGGCGGTGAGCCGCGATACCCGTCAAGCGCCGCCGGCGAAAAACAGCGGGCAGTCGGCAGTGAGCCGTGATACCCGTCAAGCGCCGCCGGCGCGGCAACCGGCGGCACCGATAACCTCTCCGGTGAAACGGCAAGTGCCTCCGGCAACCCGTCAGGCGGAACCGGCGACGCCGATAACCTCTCCGGTGAAACGGCAAGCGCCTCCGGCAACCCGTCAGGCGGAACCGGCGGCGCCGATAACCCAGTCGGTGAAACGCCAAGCGCCTCCGGCAACCCGTCAGGCGGAACCGGCGGCGCCGATAACCCAGTCGGTGAAACGGCAAGCGCCTCCGGCAACCCGTCGGGCAGAACCGGCGGCGCCGATAACCTCTCCGGTGAAACGGCAAGCGCCTCCGGCAACCCGTCAGGCGGAACCGGCGGCGCCGGAACGGCAACCGAAAGCGGCGCGGAGTCGCGCGGAAAATGTGGAAGACGAGGCGGCGGCGCAAGACCGCTCAAATAAGCGCGCGGAAAATTTCAAGCGCGACCGCGGCGGGAGGAATTAGAAAAAAGATAGGGGCTGGCATAGATAACGTGGTTATTTTTGCCTGTTTTGGTTATAAATTTTGAGCCATTTTTTGAGTGTTTTCAACTGCTCTTTGGCGTTACCGTAATTGAATCTGAACTCGCATTCTTTCAAAAATAAAGGAAACGCTTTTCGCGGGATGCCGTTGAATTTTCG
>BNUQ01000024.1 GCA_025997475.1 Planctomycetales bacterium | reverse complement strand
AAAACTCCTACAAGACACAAATACGAACAGAAGAACAAAAAACAATATATAAATCAAGCATTGCTGAAAAATACAAAAAAAACTTAGAACATAATGAGTATACAGAAAGAGAGATAAAAAGGGAAGAAGGAAAAGCACGAGGGGAGGGGGGGGGGGGGGGGGGGGGGGGAGGGGGGGGGGGGGGGGGGGGGGGAGTCGATAAGGTTGTATAATAGACGGTTAAAATTACAAATAAGCAGTATAATGAGTTGTTGTCATCGGTAATCACCGACTGATGGGTCAAGCGAAAAAATAACGACTTATCGCACAGGGCAATTTTACCGGCTTGCGCGACGACATTTAAGATCGCATGGTCTGTATATACAAAAAGAGGATTCACCGCTTCTAATTCGGGAAACGGAAAATGATAAACCGCTCTTGTTAGAGCATCTTTTCTATACAGTCCGTAAAACATCGCACCATCGCCAAACTTTCTTGCCAAAATTTTCATTCTAACCAACGGAGAATCGCTCAGCAAGTCATCATTTGAAAACGGATGCTTATAGAAATCCTTAATCGCATAATCAACGCCAACTTTAATAACATTTTTCGGCGCAACGTGGACAACATCGGGGCTGGCTGACATAATATCCAACATATTATAAATACTGTTGGGCAGGCAGAGGTCGTGCCCGGACATAAAAACACAATAGTGGTTACTTACTTGGTCGAGAGCGCTCAACCACCGTTGTTGTACGGTGGGGGAATTGTTGATGAAATGCTTGACGTTGTGATGTTTGTTTGCGTATTGCTGAACTATTTCTGACGTTCCGTCCGTTGATTTATCGTCAGAGATGATGATTTCATCGGCGTCATTGACCACCGTATCGAGGACATGACCGATATGAGTTGCTTCATTCCGAAGAAAAATCAAATATGAAAATTTATGGCGGAGCGGTATTGTTTGTGTTTGCATAAAATTACCCGTGAAAAGCATTTTATTAGACCTGTTCGATAACCGTCAGATTTCAACCTGTAACGAACTTAAACTATCGACGTTACGATAAAAATAAACTTCGAAAGCGTTGTCGGGACAGCAAGTTCCTCGGCGAATATATACTCATTACGAATTGGTTTGAGGATTTGTTTTATCAAAACGCGAGCCGTTGTGTATTTACGCAAATGACTTTTCCGCGAACCAATTCGTAACCTGTAGGCGCCGACCGTCATTCCGCGCCACGCCTTCGTTATTTCGTTGGTCAAAATCGCGTATTCTTTTTCGGTCGCCAGACCGCGCTCCCGCCATTCGTCGGTCAACTCTTGGCGCATTTCAATCGTCTGCAATCGCTGATTTATCCAACCCTCGGTGTAGCCCTTGGCACGATAAAAATCCGCGCCGCGCAACCGCGCTTTTTCGGGGTCGGCGATTTCGTTCAAGCGGTCATTGCCGACTTGCGCCAACCACAGTTTAAACGGCTCGGCGTTCGGCGACGGAATCCGACTGCACGAGCCGCAAAATGCCTTGGGGGTCGAGAACGTCGGTCCGGTAAAATTTCCCGTCGGCGGCAAGCATTTTCAGGTCGTGACATTTTGTCACGACCTCGCGTCCTTCCGTTTTGAGGCGTTGTTTTAACTTGCGCCAATACGCGCCGGCGTCTTTGGCGGTCGAACCGCTCAACACGCCGCAGGCATCAACGACGGAAAAATACCATTCTTCTTTTTCCGCATCCCAATGCGTGCGGATTTTTTTGCTCTCGAAAATTTTAAGATTGTTCGACGGTTAAATTTTCATAATCGGACGATAGTTGCATCGCCAACGCAATTTGCCACGCGTTTTAACGCAGGGCAAATAAGGGCGGGGGGTTATTTTTTCTTCGGAAACAGTTCATCGACTTTTTTCCGCACCGCTTCGATTAACGCGCCGATGTTCGGTTTGCTGAAATAGGCGTCCGCGCCGACGCTCACGCATTTGCGCGCCATTTCGTCGTCAATCAGCGACGAGTAAATCATCACCGGAATTTCCAAATGCAACTCCTGTTTAATTCGTTTGCACAGCGACAAACCGTCGAGCAACGGCATTTCAATATCGCTGACCACCACGTCCACCACGCCCGCCAGCGGTTTATTTTCCTTGCGGCAATTATCGACCAATTGCGTAATCGCGTTCAACGCTTCTTGACCGTTCGAGAAAATGTGGACGTTGACGAAGCCGGAGCGTTTCATTTCGCGGTCAATCACCGAGCGAATCAGCGACGAATCCTCCGCCATAAAGACCTGTTGCTCATAGGTGGACATTGAAATGCCGGTTTCCGGCGAGGCGTCTTCCGGCGTGTACATCGCTTTTACTTTCGGGTCGTATTCGGCGATGATTTGCTCCAAGTCGGTGATGAGGATTTCGCGATTGTCGATGTTGACCGACCCGATGATGCTGTCGCAACTTTCCGACAGGAACGGATTGAGCGGCGTGAAACTCGACCACGACAAGCGGTGAATGCGGTTGACGCCGTCGATGGCGAACGCGATGGTGGACATATTAAAACTGCAAATGAGCAACAACGACGGCTCTTTGCCGTTTTCCGGCGCTTGCAAGTTGAGCGCGTCGCCGAGGTCGATAAGCGGCATCGTCTGGTCGCGGTGGAGATACACGCCGCGGTATGCCCGCGGACAATTCGGCATCGCGCTGAGCGCGCCCTCCTCGAAGACGATTAATTGGCGGACTTTGGCGACGTTCACGCCGAAGCTCTGCCCGCGCACGTAAAACTCGATGATTTCGACTTCGTTGGTGCCACTCTCCAACAAAATGCCTTCTCTGCGGTCTTTAGCCATAAAATTTTCCTTCTGCCGGATGCCAATAATTAGATTAAACGGCGCGCCATTGTGTTAATCGCCGGCGGAAAAACAATGCCGAAGCCGCGCAAAATTTTCGTTATTCTCGGCAAAACTATTTTTTTTTGTTTTTGGCGCTATACTGCGTGAAACACCACGATTTTCCCCAACTAAACCACGCACGGAGGACTTTCAAAATGATGAAACGTATGCTGGCTTTATTATTGGCGCTCACCGGCGCGGCGTGGACGGGCGAGGAAATTCCCGCGGGCGCGTTGGATTTTATGTATGTCAATCAGGACGTGTATCGCTTCGGGCGACCGGCGATTGAAGAGCCGCTGACGGCGACCGGCGCGGCGACGATTATTCGCCTGCAGTTGGAGCATTGCGATTACAACGTGGTCGTAACGCTTGACGCCGCCGACCCGGAAAAAGTCCGCGCCGTCCGTAGCGTGCTGACGCCGTGGCTGTTTGCTTTGGGGGCGCGCGCCGTCTGGTTTCGCGAACTCGCGACGCGCCAAATAATCGGGAAACCGGCGGTCAATCCGGCGGTCAATTTTGTCGCGCCGGTTATCGTGCCGCCCGCGCCCGCGCCGACGTTGCCCGAACAAGTCAAGACGCCGGTGAAAACGTCCGCGCCGCGTCCGGCGGAGGCGGATTTTGCCGAAGAAGGCATCATCGTTAATCCGCAATTAAAAGTAAAATTGCGCCCGTTAGGCGAACCGGCGGGCGCGCCCGCGCCGAAGGCGTTCACGCCGAAGTCGTTCACGACCGAGTCGCCCGCGACCAAGTCGCCCGCGACGAAGCCGCTTGCGGAAGAATTGGATTTATTGGACGAGCCGGCGAAAGCCGAAGCGGTGAAAATTGCGCCGGTCGAGCCGACAAAAATTGAATCGACGAAAGCCGAACCCGCGAAAGTTGAACCTGCGAAAATTGAAAATGTCGCGACAATTCCCGCCGCTGAAAAATCGGTTGACGCAACGCCGGAACTTGGCGAAAACGCGCCGGTAAAAACGTCCGCGACCGCGTCTGCACCTGCGGCACCGGCGGCGCTTGTGCCTGCGTCTGCGGCACCCGCGTTACCGGCGTCGCCGCTGAAAAAAGACGAAGAAAGCGCGGACTTGCCCGAAGTAAGCGCGCCGACGTTGCCGGAATTGCCGCCGTTCGCGCCGCTCGACGATGAAAAGCCGGCGCCGGATTTGGACGCCGGTTTGCCGACGTTACCGGCGATAAATTAAAAAAGAGTTTTAAGAGATTTAAGGGGTTTAAGAATCTTAAGATTCTTAAACCCCTTAATTTTCCCATATTTTTTCAATCGCTAATTATTCCGGTCTTCCGCTTCCGCGTCGGCGTTCCATTTTTCCAACAGCGCGCGGCATTTTTCCGCTTCTTGTTTCGCCAGCGCGTTGTCGGGGTCGGTTTTCAGGATTGCCTCATACATATTGACCGCCTGCTCCATACTTTGCGCGGCGTTGCCGAGCGCCGAAAATTCGTGGCAGAGCAAAGCGCGGCGTTGCGCCAAACCGCCAATCACATTTTTCGGCGCGACTTCGTCGGGATTTTTCCGCAACCGTTGTCTGCCGGTTTCGACGCCCTCTTCAATCACGTCCAAACAGTTGCGCGCCGCGACGGCGGCTTGTTCGGCTTTCCCCGCCTGGCGTAGCGCGAGGGCGCTTTGATACAGTCGCCGGCTCGCGCCCTCCGCCGCCATACTCCGCCCGAACAACGCCTCAAAATCGGCGGGATAAATGCGCGTGCATCGTTGCAACAAGCGTAACGCCAGACCGTATTGCTCGTGCGCTTTCACGAACTCGCGCGCGTCCCATAAACTGTGTCCGTAATAAAGGTGGGCAAACGCCAACCCGCGCAACGCAAAATAATTTTCAGGATTGAGGCGCGACGCCGTTTCATACGCGGCGACGGCGGGATGCAATTCCAATAGATTATAGTAGCAGTCGCCAAGGCGCCGATAAACGCCGGACGCGCTCGGATACGCTTTCGTCAGGTTCAGAAAAAGGTCGCGCGCGGCGGCGAATTGGCGGTCTTGCCGCAGTTGCTCGGCGCGTTGGAAATCGGGATTGTCGGCGAGCGGACCTAATTTTTCCTGCCAGATTTCATCGGTTTCGCGAAATTTTTCGCCTTCGACTTTGGCGTCGGAAAATTCCGCTTTGACCGTATTGCGCACGCGCTCGGTCAAACCGCTCGGCGCGGACGCCACGCCGAGCGCCCAGTCGTCTGCGGACGGCGCGGCGGACGGCGCGTCGTTTCTCGGCGCGGACAGGTCGGCACAACCGGCGAGCGTCAAAACCGTCAAAGCAATCAGTCCGCCGCCGCGGATAAAAATTTTGTTCTTCATTTTTTTTCTCTAAACGTTAGAAACAGAACTTCCCGTAACTTTATCGGCAGAATTTCCAACAAAGTTGAAAGAGCAAAGTTTAGAGAGCAGAGTTTAGAGAGCAGAGTTGAGAGTTGAAAGTTTAGAGTTGAGAGAGCGGAGTTTTGTTTTTTAAGACGCGCGAAGCGCAACCACGGCTAAACTCCAATCTCTCAACTCTAAACTCTCCCTAAAATTAGAGTCGGTCAATAATGAATCAGTCCGTCACGCCGCCTGCCGCGTCAATGCCCTTCGGCGAACATCTTGAAGAACTGCGCTCGCGCCTATTCGTCATCGTGTTGACGACGGGCGCGGTTTTTGCGCTCTGTATGTTTTTTTATCGCGACCTGTGGCAACTCGCGATGTTCCCGCGCGAGCGCGCCGCGCAATGGCTCGGCGGGACGGCGGCGGATTTGTTTCCGTTGCAATTTATGCGCCCGACGGAAGGGTTGTCCAGCGCGTTTGACTTGGCGCTGAAAATCGCGGTCGGGCTGACCTTGCCGATTATTCTGACGCAACTCTGGCTTTTCGTCGCGCCCGGTTTGACGCCGCGGGAAAAACGCGCCGTCAAGTCGATTGCCGTCGCCGGCACCGGTTTATTTTTGCTGGGCGCGGCGCTGGCGTTTTTGTATGCCGCGCCGCTGGGTTTGAGTTGGCTCGCGCATTTCGACCGCACGCTCAGCGCGACGGTAACGCAATGGCGCGTCGATGCGTATCTCGACTTTATTTTTATGGCGTGTCTGGGCTTCGGCTTGGGCTTTGAATTACCGCTGGCGATGGCGGCGTTGGCGTGGACGGGTTTACTCCCGCCGGAGAAAATCGGGCGTTACTGGCGGCAAACGCTCTTCGCGCTCCTGATTGTCGCCGCGCTCTTCACGCCGCCCGACCCTTACACGATGCTACTGTTGGCGACCTGCCTGACGGCGCTCTACGGCGCCGGTTACTGGTTGGCGCGGCTGGTCTATAAGAGCAGAGTTGAGAGTTGAAAGGGAAAAGGGAAAAGTTGCGCTCTTGGGCGTTCCTTAAACTCCCTTAAATTTCTTACGCTTTCCGCCGAAAAATAAAACCCGACGTGCGAGCGTCGGGTTTTTGTGTGGCGTTGGAAAAAATTTATTTCGCCGCGTCTTCGGAGAATTGTTTAACGATTTTGTCTTGCGGATAAGTGCGAATCACGATGCCGTCGTCGAACGTAACTTCTTCGCCTTTTTGCACGCGCGGGTCAACCAATTTGCGCCCGATATTCTGGCAATACCAATCGTTGCAACCTTCGCGTTTCGGCTTAATCACGCGACAATTGCCTTTCGCGCAAGACGGAACACTACAACCGGTCGCCACCAAACCCAGCGTCATCATCGCCGCCATCATCACCAACTTCTTCATTTTTTCCCCTCCCTTGAAACAAAGATTATGAAAAATTTTTTGCGCTCAATGTCCGATAAAGATTTGCGAGATAGTAGGAGTTTTTTTTTTATCGACAAGAGTTGCGCCGGAAAAAAATCGGAGAAAAAATGACGCGCATCGGCTTTGGCGAGGATTTGCACGCGCTTGACCGCGCCGGCGACCATTTATGGTTAGGCGGCGTCCGTTTGCCGATGCCGTTTGCGGCGGTTGCCCATTCCGACGGCGACGTGTTGTTGCACGCGCTCGCCGACGCGATTTTTGGGGCGCTCGCGGCGGGCGACCTCGGCGAACATTTTCCCGACGCCGCGCCGGAAAATCGCGGACGCGCGTCGCGGGATTTTCTTGCGGCGGCGGCGGCGCTGATGCGCGCGCGCGGTTATCAAATCGGCAATCTCGACGCGACCGTTCAACTCGAAAAACCGCGTTTATCGCCGCATAAAACCGCCATCGCCGCGAGTATCGCGCAACTGCTCGGCGTCGCGCCGGCGGCGGTGAGCGTCAAAGCCAAGACGGGCGAGGGCTTGGACGCCGTCGGGCGGGGCGACGCCGTTCGCGCGCAAGTCGCGGTGCTGTTAATCAAAAGTTGAAAGTTAAAAGTTGAAAGTTGAGAATAGATAACGGTCATCTCAACTTTTAACTTTTAACTTTTTGCTCACTGCTCACCCGCGCCGTCCGCCACGCGATTGCGCCAGCCCGAAAATTCTTCGCAGACCTTCGCCGCGGTGAGGAGCGAACTGTCGGCATTACGTTTCGCCATCAATTGTAAGCCGACCGGCAGACCGCCGGCGTCCGTGCCGACCGGAATGGAAATCGCCGGAATCCCCGCCAAATTGGCGCTAATCGTGTAAATGTCCGACAAATACATCGCCAACGGGTCGGACGCGCGCTCGCCGAACGCAAACGCCGTCGTCGGCGCCGTCGGCGAGGCGATGAGGTCAACCTCCGCGAACGCGTCGGCAAATTCCCGCGCAATCAGCGTCCGCACTTTCAGCGCCCGCGCGTAATAGGCGTCGTAGTAGCCCGCCGACAAAACGTAGGTGCCGAGCATTATCCGCCGCTTCACCTCTTCGCCGAAAAATTGGTCGCGGGTGCGGCTCATCAGCGCCGCGATGTCGTCCGCCGCCGTCCGTTCGGTGAAATGCGCGCCGTCGAACCGCGCCAAATTGGAACTCGCTTCGGCGGTCGCGACGATGTAATACGTCGGCACGGCGTATTTTAGATTTTTCAATCTGATGTTTTTCACCGTCGCGCCGCGCGCGCGCAATTGTTCGACGGCGGTCATGACGACGCTTTTGACTTCGGCGTTTAAGCCGTCGGTGTCGAAATACTCGGCGGGCAAGCCGATGCGCGCGCCCGCTAAATTGTCGGGCAGGGCGTCTAATTTGGCGATTGCCGACGGGTCGCAAGTCGCGTCGCGCGGGTCGGGTTGCGCGATGACGTTGAACAATAAATTGGCGTCGTCGGCGGAGCGCGCGAACACGCCGATTTGGTCGAGCGACGAGCCGAAGGCAATCAAACCGTAGCGGCTGACCGCGCCGTAAGTCGGCTTGAAGCCGATGACGCCGCAACAACTCGCGGGCTGGCGAATTGAGCCGCCGGTGTCGCTACCGAGCGCTATCGGACAAAATCCCGCCGCGACCGCCGCCGCCGAGCCGCCGGACGAGCCGCCCGGCACGCGGGTTAAATCCCACGGATTGCGCGTCCGCCGCAACGCCGAGGTCTCGGTCGAACTGCCCATCGCAAATTCGTCCATATTGGTTTTACCGAGGAGCGTCGCGCCGGACGCTTGCAACAATTCAACGACGGTCGCGGAATACGGCGGACGAAAATGTTCGAGCATTTTACTGGCGCAGGTCGTCGGCTGGTCTTGCCAGCAGATATTGTCCTTGACCGCGACCGGCACGCCGGCGAGAACGCCGCCGGTCGAAAATTGCGTCGGCTCCGGCAATTGCAAAAACGCGCCGATGTCGGCGTCGCGGCGGCGGATGCGGTCGAGGAGCGCGGCGTGAAGGTCGCGGGGATTTAAAACGCCGGCGCGGACGCGGTCGGCAATTTCGGTGGCGGTGAGTGTGTGCATATTTTTTTGGATGGGGTGAGGGGGTTAATTACGAATTAAGAACTCATGTTACGCGAATTTGTCATCATCAACTCCGCCACGGCGGACGTGTCCGCTAAAAGCCCCGCTATGGGCTTAATGTGAATGGAGCGGCGAGGCGTTTCCGCCGCGCAACTCGGGGAAAAAACGGCGCGAAGCGCCAACCGCAACTGGACGGTTCGCCGCGCTTTGGCGAACCGCTTTCGCCGCCGGAGGCGGCGTTTGCCGCCTAACGGCGGGACTGTCGGATTATTTTATCAATCAACCGCTACCCGGGGTGGCGGCGCCAAGAGCGTGCGCCTTACCCCGGGCTGATATGTTTCGCCCCGTTGGGGCGACTGGCGGCATGATTATCAAAATCGCGTAACATCAGTTAAGAATTAAGAATGGCGGAGTTTAACGAGCCAATTCGCTTCACGCAATTTTACCGTCAAACCAAAATTCTTAATTCTTCATTCTTAATTCTTAATTGTTTTGCGAAATATGGTCCCAAAAACTTTCCCCGCCAAGTTACCCCACATAATTTTTCAGCGCGTTGTAGAGTTCGATGATATCGACGGGCTTGGTGAGGTAATCGTTCATACCGGCGGCGAGACCGGCTTGTTTGTGTTCCGGCATCGCGTTGGCGCTGACCGCGATAATCGGCAGGTCGAGGGGACCGAACGTTTCGCGAATGACGCGCGTCGCCTGCAAGCCGTCCATCACCGGCATTTGCAAATCCATAAAAATCAAATCGAGATGCCGCGTCTGCGCCGTCTTCACCGCTTCCTGCCCGTCGTCGGCGAGCAACAGTTGCGCCTTCGCCGGCGCAATCAATTCTTCCAATAACGCCTGATTAACGGGATTGTCGTCAACAATTAAAATCGTTTTGCCCGCCAAATTCAGCGCCGCGAAATCCTCTTCCGTCGGTTCCGGCGGCGGGGCGGCTTCGCGCCCGCGCGGCAGACGGAGGCGGATAGTAAAGACACTGCCTTTCCCCGTTTCGCTTTTTACCGTCAAGTCGCCGTTCATCAATTCTAACAATCGTTTGCAAGTCACCAAACCCACGCCGAGTCCGCCGAAGCGCCGCGTGCTGGACGTGTCGCTTTGGGAAAAAGCCGCGAAAATGTTGTCGCGCATTTGCGGCTTGACGCCGACGCCGGTGTCAAGCACTTCGATTTTTATCCAGACCCCGCGCGGACTTTCGTCAAGCACGTGGGCGCGCACGGCAACGTCGCCGCGCTCCGTAAATTTAATCGCGTTGCCGACCAAATGATTTAACACCTGCGCCAAGCGCGAAACGTCGCCCGAGAGGTTCAGCGTAATTTTACCGAAACGGAGGTCGGTGCGGACGATTTGGCTGAGGTGGGGCGGCGGGGGAATAAATTCCGCCGCGAGCGTCAGCCCTTTGGCGGCGGCGGAATTTTGGTGGAGGGTCAACGTGTTTTCTAAAAGTTCGCGCAAATCGAACGACGCGACGTTCAGCGTGATTTTTCCCTGCTCGATGGCGGTGAGGTCTAAGAGGTCGTCGATGATGGCAAGAAGCGAGCGCACCGCCAAGGAGATTTTTTCAAAGTAATGACGGCACACCGGACGGACCTCGTCGTCGCGCATCGCGAGCGCCGCGAAGCCCTGCGCCGCGTTGAGCGGCGTGCGGAGTTCGTGGCTCACGTTCGCTAAAAACGCGCTTTTCATCCGATTGGCTTCTTGCATGCGATTGGCGGTTACGCGGAGTTCGTTGATGAGGAGGTTGATGCGGCGGCGCAATTGTTGCAACCCGAAAATCAGCGCCACCGCCATTAACGCCCCCACCGTCGCCAAAGCCCATAGCGTGTCGGTTAAATCGCGACGGTAGTCGGACTCCGGCTCAATGACGCCGAGATACCAGCCGTTGAAAATTCGACGAAAGAAAACGACGGACGCCTCGCCGGCGTAGTTCTTCGTCCGCAACGCGGCAACGTTTTCTCCCGCCCGCAAGCGCGCCGTGACGGCGGCATAATCGTCGTTGACCGACGCGAACGGCGCGTCGATGAGCGCGGCATTGGGATGGTTCACGAGACGTAAATTTTGGTTCAGCAGAATACAGAAACCGCGGTCGCTGTTGAACAATTTGACGGATTTAATGTAATCGAGAATTTTGTCCAACCGCACGTCGATGGCGAGCACGCCCAACGACGCGCCGTCGTCGTCAAACAATTCCTGCGCGTAGGACACAACGGCTTTGCCGGTGTGCGCGTCGATGTAAATATCGGTGGCGGCGACTTGTCCGGCGGCATTTTTCGCCGCCCGATACCACGGACGCTCGGTCGGGTCGTAAGCGGCGGACGCTTGCCAGAGCCCGCCCGATAAAAAATCGCCGCGCAAATGACGCTCGGTCGGGTCGTAAGCGGTGGACGCTTGCCGACGCCCGCCCGATAAAAAATCGTCGCGCAAAAAGCCGTAAATGCCGTTGAAACCGGCGACGTCTCCCAGATTCGCCCTCAGCCAGTCGGTTAAATCCGTCAAATAAGCCAGCAATTGTTCTTGACTGTCGCCGCGCTTGATAATCCGCCGGATGATGAACGCGGAATTGACGAGCGTGTTTTTCGATTCTTGCAAACTTGTTTCGATATGCGCTTCGGTGGTGCGCAGAGATTCTTCCGCGCCGGCAAGCAGGTGTTTGTTCAAAATTCCCCGCACCGCGAGGTAACTGATGCTCGTCATCAAAAAGAAGGCGAGCAGGACAAAAAACGATTGCGCCAACAGCGAAACCGGCAGGCGCCGGACTATTCGCGACCAGAGAGACAGGAGCGGCGGCATAGAAACATTCCTTTACAGGCGTTGCGAGAGCGGCGGGTTAAACCGGCGACCGAGCATAGTGAATACTCCTTCCCCGCTCCGTAAATAGGACGGACTAAACCGACAAGCGGGAAGAATCAAAGTGTAGCGCTTCGGCGAAACGGCGAGCGATACTGGCGTCAATTTCCTGATTATCGCGCTCCATCGCGGCAATCGCCGTGTGTTGCAGACCGGTTTTTTGCGCTAATTCCACCAACGACACGCCCTCGCGCAAACGATAGGCGCGCAGAACTCGTCCGGGGCTCTTGCGCGCTTCAATTTCTTTGGCGAGCGCGGTCGTTTCCCAACGAACATAGTCGTCGTCAGCCGCGTCGTTATCCGCAATCGCCGCGTCGGGAAAATTCCGGCAAAACCAAGCGCGGAGTTCGTCAACGCCGCGACCGGCGCCGGTTGCGTCAATACGGCGCGTTTTCTCGTGAACCGGCATAATAGACCTCAATTTTAATGGAGTTGTTTTCGTGTTGCCAGCAAGCGACATAAGAATAATTTAGATGGCAGTGGTATTGATTGGCGGTCAATTTGGAAAAATTCGACCACGCCGGTTGTATCGCGCCGGTGGCGCGTAAATCCGCGACTAATTCCGCGAATAAATCCTGCACGAACGGCGGCGCTTTCCGCAAATTTTTTAACGCGCGTTTTTTAACGTATATTTCATACATAGGGCTTGGCAAAATGATAGCGCGCCGCGTAAAACGCGCCTATTTATTTTTAAGAAGTTTTCTTATTTTTCCGCAAAATAATCGGTCGGCAAAAAATTATAGCAATCGCGCTACCGACCGCGCCAAAAATCGGCGAACGGACGGGCTACCATTTTTCCGGCTTATGGATATTGGTTCCGGGAATGACCGGCGGCAGTTGTGAAGCGGCAAGATTTTTAGCGCGAATAATTTTTATGAAATGCGGAATGTCTTTTAAGGTGTGAGACAAACAATTGCCGCCGGGCGCCAACCAGCCGATTATTTTATTTCGGTCTTTCGCCAAACGCATCGCTTCGGCAAGGTCGCTGTCATTGGAGATTACCACTCCGCATTCATATTCGTCGCGCCAAGCGTCATTCAGCAAATGAACGGCTAAATTGACATCGGTGCCTTTTTCTTCGGTATGAATGATGTCCACCATACCGGAATTCGGCGGCGCCAACGGTCGCCTAACCGGATGCGAAAGAAATTGCCCGTAAATGATTTCGAGATGGCGGATATGAGATTGTAACGCCAACAGATAGGCGTTTTGTCGCGTCGGCGCGTCAACGTCATACGGTCGGCTTTGCACTCGCGCCGTAAAGTATTTAATTTTCAGAATTTGGTGCTTGTCCGGCGGCAAAAGGTGTTCGCATAGCCGCGACAAATCGAGCCATTTGTGCGGCGTTTTACGCAAACAACGGTAATACAGATTAAAACCGTCAATATAGACGTAAGTCCGCTGGGCAACCATAGAAACCTGCCAAAAAAACAGGGCGGCGTTATCCGCCGCCCGTACCCATCTCCCGAAGGAGATGGGGGTGCTAAAAATCTGCCTGACCGCAACTTGCTCCGACAAAACGGGCGCATTGTATCGCGCTCTCAAGATGATTTCAAGAAAATTTTATGTGGTTTGGTTGGGCGGTTTGCCGCCCGATAAAATTTTTTGCGAGAATGGGGGCTTCTTACCGACGGCGCCAAAATTTATCGTGCGGAATTTGCTCGCGGTCGAGGACGCTCTTGACCGCTTCGTAAAAACGCGTCGCGTCGCCGTGATAGCCCGCCGTCGGTCGCAAGTTCGCGCATCGCGCGGCGAACCACGCGTTCAGGTCGGACATACAGCGCTCGCGGATATATTTCGCCAACATACTCGCGAGCGCCACCGGAAAAAAAATCGCGTCGGCGCGCGGCGCAAAAATTATGCGGCAGTTGGCGACGACGTATTCCGAGCCCGCCGCGCCCTCGCGCACGGTTTCGATGAGCGGCGCCGCAAAAAGTTCCGCCAGCAACGGCGCGTAAAAATGGCGCCCGCCCTGTTTGTCAACCACGATGACGGTTGCGGCGGACGGGTCGAGCGCGGCGAATTTTTGGATTAACGCGGCGACCAATCGCCATTCGACGGCGGATTTTTTCGCGACGGCGAATTGGCGGTTGAGTTCCGCCGCCGTCAACGTGCGGGCTTGCAACGTCAATAATTCTATCGCGGGCGTTCGCCGCGCCGCGAGCGCGGCGATATCCGCGCTTTTCGCCGCGAGCGGCGTTTGCCACGCGGCGGCAGACCACGGAATTTCTCGCGCCAAACGCAGAAAATTTACATCGCCGAGCGCGGTGAAGAACTCGTCGCGGTCGCGCGGCAACGGCGTTTGCCACGCGGCGAGGAGCGGCGCTTCTAAACCGGCAAGCCCTTGGGCGGGGAAAATCGCTTTGCTGTCGCCGACAATTTTTTTCGTGTCCGCGCCGAAAAAATTCCACGCCGCGTTTAGCGCCGGGGGCAAGCGCAACGCCGCGCCGGCGACGCTCAACACGCCGAGCGCCGGACCCAAACCGGCTTCGTCAATGCCCGCGAAAATCATCAATCGACCTGTTCGACAAATATCTATAAAGTAGTTTAATGAGAAAAATGAGCCGATTAAGCCCCATTCCCGTATTATTATAGCGCCTCGTCTCGCTCGGGACAAAACCAGTCGGTATTGCTTCGTCATTTTTTTCTTGCGAAACGAAAAATTAGACACGAAAATTTGCTCACTCTTGGCTATCGAACAGGTCTATTGAAACACCAAAAAATGAGAATCCCCATGCCTACCATATCCGTCGTTCTCGCCGCGCATCGCGGGGAAAAATATATCGGTGAACAATTGCGGTCGCTGTTCGCGCAGACGCGGTTGCCCGACGAAATTTTAATCGGCGACGATTCGCCGGACGATGCGACGCGGCGGGCGATTGCCGACGTGTTGCCCGAAAAACCGGCGAGCGTGCAATTGGAAGTTACCGTTAATCCGCAACAATTAGGGCATTTGAAAAATTTTGAAAATTTATGCGCGCAAGCCGGCGGTGATTTCATTTTCTTTTGCGACCAAGACGACGTGTGGTTGCCGGAAAAAATCGCGACGTTGAGCGCGACGTTGGTAAATCATCCCGATAAAATGCTCGCGTTTGGCGACAGTATCCGCGCCGACGCGACTATGACGAAATTTTATGACCGTCTTTTTTGGGTGAGTGAAAATACCGAACAAGAAATTACCGCATTCAATGACGGCGACGCTTTTAGTCGCATTTATCCCGGTCAATGGTGGTTATCGTTGCACAATGTGGCAATCCGGCGCGAATTTCGCGATGTTTTTTTACCAACGCCGGATTGTTTTTCCTATCTTGATATGTGGTTAGGTGTTATTTCAACGTTTTATGAAACTGCGCATTGCGTCAATCTGGTTTTGACACGTTACCGTGTACACGAAAACAATGCCACGACACCGGTGTTGTGGGATAGTCGTCGCACGGCGTTAGGGCGGCTATTGTTGTTGTTTCGCCGAGTTTACGAGATTATGTCGCGCCGCGCCGCCGGAGAATATCAACAACTTTACGAGCAATATACGGCGTTACGCAAGCGCGTTACCAGCGCGATGATAATAAATTTACCGGATAGTGTCCGGCAACGCAATGAGGCGCGATTAGACGCCGCATATGAATTTTACCGGCGCCGAATGGAATTGATAAAGCAACCGCGCTACCGGCGTCTGCCGGAAATTTGGCGATTGCGCAATAATTACCCGCGTTTCGTTCCCGCACGTTGGCGGTCAATGCTCCGCGATTTGTTGGGATAAAGCGGTAAGTGAAAATTGATTGGTTTAATAACCTCGAAAATGAGATTTCAATGACTACCCTATCCGTTGTTCTCGCGGCATATCGCGGGGAAAAATATATCGGCGAACAGTTGCGGTCGCTGTTCGCGCAGACGCGGTTGCCCGATGAGATTTTAATCGGCGACGATTCGCCGGACGATGCGACGCGGCGGGCGATTGCCGACGTCCTGCCCGAAAAACCGGCGAGTGTGAAATTGGAAATTATCGTTAATCCGGCACCGCTCGGCGTGGTCAAAAACTTTTCGGCGTTGTTGGCGCGAGCGTCCGGCGACGGCGTTTTTTTATGCGACCAAGACGATGTGTGGTTGCCGGAAAAAATCGCGCGGTTGACGGCGGCGTTTGAAGCGCATCCCGAAAAAGTGGTTTTTGCTTGCGATTCGTGGCGCGTCAATGAGAACTTGTCGGAGCGGGGCGAGACGCTGTTGCCGCGCGGCGCGGCGCCGCGAATTGCCGCGCAAATCAATCGCGGCGGCGCTTTTGCGTTGATTCCGCGCTATCTGTTCGCTTACGGGCATAATTTATTGGTGCGGCGTGAATTTATCGCGCGGGCGTTGCCGGTGCCGGAAAATTATCGCGGATGCGATGCGTGGCTCCGCAATCTCGCCGCGCTCACCGAAAAATTTTATTACGAGCCCGCGCCGCTGACTTATTACCGCGTCCATGCAAACAATGTTACGAATCTTGAATTGACCGGCTTTCCGGTAACGTTATTGACGCGCTGGCGTCAAATCCGCGCGATGTCCGGTGCCGAAAAAATCGCGGAATTTTCCCGTTGGCGCGAAGAATTTATCACCCTGCAAACCGAAGTGGGAAAACGCTTATTCGCCGAAGAGATTCCGCCGCGCAATCGGCAATTACTCGCGCAATTTATCGACTTTTATGCACGCCGCATCGAAGTTACGCCATTACCGCGCCCGCGCCGTCTGCTGAAATTACTCCGCGCGGCACCGCTTTATTTTTCCGCCGGTACCGGTTGGCGCGCGTTATTGCGCGACGCGTTAGCGTGAATAAATCGCCAGGTCATCGTATCGACGGCAGTTTCCGCGTCGGCAAATGCTTGCCGGTGTGGCGGTTTCGCGACCAAAGACCGGTAAAACCTGATTGGTTAAAGCGCAGTTGCGGCGGTGGAATTTGCCGCACGCTTAAACGTCAATCGCGCCGCTCCCTCACTTTTTCGCCGCCAAGCCGTCGCCGACATTTTTGACGAGTTCGGTGAGCGCCGGCCGGAAGTCGTCCAACTGTCGCCGCACCGCCGCCGCGTCGCGCTCTTTGCCGGCAAGTTCCAACGCTTTCGCCTGCGCCGACAACTCGTCCGCGCCGATATTCGCCAAGCCGCTTTTGAGCGCGTGCGTTTGTATCGTGAAATTTTTCCACGCCGCCTCGCCGTCCGGCGTTTGCGCAAATAGCGGCAGACGCGCTTGCGCGTCTTGGCAAAACATCGCCAGAATTCTCATATACGTCGCCGGATTGCCGCCGACTTTGGTCAAGCCCGCCTGAGCGTTCACGCCGGCGATTGCCGGCAAGTTCGGCGGCGCGGCGTCCGCTTGCCTGACGGTTTCGACCGCGTCGGTCTTGACCGCGCCGGTTTCGACCGCGCCGGTTTCGACCGCGCCGGTTTCGACCGGGACGGTCTCGACCAACGGCTGTTGTTTGTCGCGCGGAATCCATTTGCGCAAAATGCCGTCCAAGAGCGGGACTTCTATCGGTTTCGACAAATAATCGTTGAAGCCGTTTGACAAAAACATTTCGCGCATCCCGACGACCGCGTTGGCGGTCAGCGCGACAATCGGCAAAGCGGTGCGCCCCATTTCCCGTATCGCTTTCGTCGCCTCAAGACCGTCCATTTCCGGCATCATATGGTCCATAAACACGACATCAAATTCGCATTGGCGCAACCACTCAATCGCTTCGGCGCCGGAGATGCACGCCTGCGTCTCGATTTGATACGGCGCGAGCAGTCCTTCGACGACCAGTAAGTTCGGCGCGAAATCGTCAACCGCGAGCACCCGCGCCGTCGGCGCCGTGAACGAATGCCGCGGCTTCGCCGCGACGGTGCGGCGCGAGGATTTGCGGTCGGCGGCGGGATAGTTGCCGAGCCGCGACCAGTCGCCCACGCCTTGGATAACGGTCGCGGTGAACGTCGAACCCTTCCCGTATTCGCTGGTTACGGTGATGTCGCCGCCCATCGCGCGGCAGAGCCGCCGCGCCAGCGCCAACCCCAAACCGGTGCCTTCGATGCTTGCGTTGCGGCGCTCGTCCACGCGCGAAAAATCGCCGAATAAACGCGGCAAATCCGCTTCTTTGATGCCGATGCCGCTGTCGGTGACGACGAATTTCAATTCCGCCCGGTCTTGCTCCGCGCCGACCGTCCGCCAATCCAGCGAAAATTTAACGAATCCTTTGTGGGTGTATTTGACGGCGTTGCTTAACAGATTGGTCAACACCTGGCGCACGCGCCCCGCGTCGCCGATGAGTTCGCGCGGCACGGTCGGCTCGATATGCTCCTCCAACGCCAGCGTTTTTTCCGCGAGGCGAACCCCGACAATCGCCATCACGTCGTCGAGCATTGCCGCCACGCCGTAACGCTCCGGTCGGATGGCCATTTTGCCGGATTCGATTTTGGAAAAGTCGAGAATGTCGTTGATGATGCCGAGCAGATTGACGCCGGCGTTTTTGATGCCCGCCAAATAGGCGGCGAGTTGGCGCGGCGAATGTCCTTCGCGTTGCGCCAGTTCGCTCATTCCGATAATCGCGTTCATCGGCGTGCGAATCTCGTGGCTCATCCGCGCGAGAAACGCGGATTTGGTGGCGCTGGCGGCAAGCGCCCGCCGCTCGGCGCGGCGAAAATGGAACAAACCGATACCGCCGCTGACGATGAGCAACACGAAACAAAAAATTTGCGCGCCGGTCAAAAACTGCGTGCGTTGCCGCGACGCCATAATGCGCGTGTCTTCCAAATCCACGCCGACGGCGGCGATAATTTCGCCGGCGGCGTCGCGCACCGGCGCATAGGCGGAGAGCAAGCCGTCCCACCCCACGGTGTAATAGCCGATTTGCGAGGATATGACTTGACCGGCCAACGCTTCCGTCGCGCCGTTTTCGACTTCGGCCGCTTCCGGCGGCGTCGCCAAACCGACCTGCGTTTCTATATCGTAGTCGTTGTCGATAACGTATTGGATTTTGCCGTCGCCCGCCGAGCGCAAATAATAAACGTATTTGACGTTCATCGCTTGGGCGAACGTCGCCAATTTTTCCTTTAATTCGCGGTAATCGGGGCGCTCCATATCGGCGGGCGATTGATAGGAATTGAGTTGTTCCGGCGTCGCGAGAGTGGCGCCCGCGATGGCGAGCGCTTTCATCCGCTCGGCGATATGGTGTTCTTCGCTGTCGGCGTAGCCGTCGACCACATACCGCGTAAAAATCGCCAACGCCAACACCGCCAGCGATGAGACGGCAAAGAAAACTAACGCCAGACCTAATTTGGTGTGGTTTTTCATTTGATTGTTGTCATTCGGCTTCCGCTTAAATTCCCCTCTACTTAAATTTTCCGCTACGGAGGGGTGGCAGGCGCGATGCTCTATCAGCGGTTGACGGGGGGGGGCGGCTCTATTCAATTGCCACGCCCTTTAGGGCGTGGTGAACGGTCAAAAAAAAGAAAGGACTTTAGTCCAAAAATAAAAAATGTGGTTTCATCCCACCGGCTTCAGCCGAATTTTTGTTTGGGCTAAAGCCCATTATTAAGAGAGACGCTATCCACGCCTTAAAAGGCGTGGCAATTGAATAGAGCCACTGCGTTTGGCAACAATTTAACTGCTCACGGCTATTGCCCCAGCGCCCGCCGGATGTTTTTGACGATGGCGGCGAGGTCGCGGCAGAAGGGAGCCAGTCCCGCGTCCAACGTTTCGCGGTCGCGCTTTTCGCCGGCTTTTTGCAAATTCAACGCCAGCGCCGACAATTCTTTCGCCCCGATGCTCGCCGCCGCGCCTTTCGCCGCGTGCATTTGAATCGTGAAATCCGTCCAGCCGCTTTCGTCCGCCGGCACCGCCGAAAACACCGCCATCCGCTGGTCCATATCGTCGCAAAAAGCCGTCAACAACTCCAAATAAACATCCGTCATCCCGCCGAGATTATCCAAGCCCGCCACGACATCGACGCCCTCAATAAAAGTGCCGGCATTAACCGACGCCACCGGTTCCGCCGCCGCCGCCGCGGGCGCCGACATAGACGCCGCCGCTGTTGCCGCAGTCGCCGCTGTTGCCGCTGTTGCCGCTGTTGCCGCCGGCGCGGACGGCGCGGACGGCGCGGGCGTTATTTCTTCCGGCGCTTTACGCTCTTCTTTGACCGCCGCCGCGTCGCCGACCTCCGCCGCGTCGCCGACCGCCGCCGCGTCGCCGACCGCCGCCGCGTCGACCGGCGCGACCGCGATTTGCTTTTCGCGCGGCAACCATTTGCGCAAGACCTCGTCCAATCTATGCCGGTCAATCGGTTTGGCGATGAAGTCGTCAAAGCCGCGGGTGAGGAACAAGTCGCGCATACCGGGGACGGCGTTGGCGGTCAGCGCCACGATAATCGGTTGGTCGCCGTCCATCGCGCGAATGATGCTGGTCGCCTCCACGCCGTCCATTTCCGGCATCATATGGTCCATAAAAATCAAGTCGAAGCGGCGCGAGCGTATCAGGTCAATCGCTTTGCGTCCGCGCCAGCATGACTGCGGCACGATGCCGTATTGTTGCAACAAGCCGCGCGCCACGACGAGATTCGACTGCGTGTCGTCCACGACCAACACGCTCGCGTCCGGCGCGCGAAATTCCGGCGTGAAAACGGCGCGGCGCTCGTCGATGGTGGCAAAATCGCCGATGGCGTCATCCTCCAAAATTTGCTGGCACACCGTCAGCGTAAAATGCAACCGCTCGCCCATTTGCGTGGACATTTCCAAGTCGCCGCCCATCGCGCGCGCCAGCAAAAGTGTCATTCGCAAATCCAAACTGCTGACGTAGGCGTGTTGCGGCGCGTCGGCGGCGGGAACGGCGTCGGCGATGACAAAACGCAAGGTTAATTTGCCGGCGGCGAGCCGCTCGCCGGAAACGATAAAACGGATTTCGCCGCGCGCGGTGTGTTTGATGGCGTTGGTCAACAAACTGATGACCATCCGCCGCAGACGGTCGTAGTCGCCGGACAGCAATTTGGGCAAGGTCGGCGAAATTTCGGTCGTCAATTTAACCGCCGATTTATACTCGATTTGTTGCCGCGCCTCCGCCAACGCGTCGTTGAGCAACGACACGGTTTCATAGACCTCCGGCGACAATTCAAAGTTGTGCAACTCGATGGCCGACAGGTCTAACAGGTCGTTGACGATGGTAAGCAGATTGCCGCCGGCGGCGCGGATGCCCGCGACGTAACTCGACAGCATCGGACCGGCGGTTTCTTTTTGCGCCAAGTCGCTCATTCCGATAATCGCGCTGAGCGGCGTGCGGATTTGATGACTCATCAGCGCCATAAAATCGTTGCGGGAACGCGCCGCTTCGGCGTCCTGCCGTTGCCGCGTCTGCATTTCGCCGGTGTTTTTTTGCTCCCATTCGCGCTGTTCGGCGTCCCGCGCGGCGTCTCGCCGGCGCAATCCCCAATTGACGCCGAAAATTGCCGCGAGCCACAACAACGCGCCCACGGCGAACCACAGCGTCAGCGGCGACGCGAGCCACGCGGTCGCGGACGTCGGTTCACAGCCGACCAAATACCAGCCGGTTTCCGGCGCCGGTTGCAACGAATAAAATTTGCCGTCGCGCGCGAAAGCGACACGGTCGGTGCCGACGGGCATTTTTTCCGCCAACTCCCGCGCCGTCTGCGCCGCGTCGCCGAGCGCGAAGGCGAGCGGTTTCTTTTCGCCGACCCAGCGCGGGTCGCGCGCCATCGTGATTTCGCCGCGGCGGTTGAAGGCGACCACGTCGCGCGGTTGCGCGATGTTTTGATAAAGTTGTTGCGAGAGCGTCGTGAAATTGAAATGCGTGCCGACGATGCCGACGGTTTTTTCTTCGTTGGCGGCGACCGTGATTTTCACCGGCTCGTTTATCCACAACGCCGCGCGGCGCAAAGCGGCTTCATAATTAACGTCGAAGTAGTAGCGCGAACTGCGCATCGTCTCGCCATACCAATAATTTTCCGGCAGTTCGGGGTCGAGAATATAAGGTTCAAGGTCGTCGAGGTGGAGATTCTTGTCCACGTCGCTGACCCAAAAGATTTTGCCGTCGGCAAGTTGGCGGCGATAGACGGCGAATATCGCCAGGGCGGCGGCGCGCGTTTGCGGGTCGTCCGGTTGCCGGAAATAGGCGCGCACCGCCGGGTCGGTCGCCATACCGCTAACCGCCGCCACGGCGGAACTCACCGCGTTGGTCAGGCGCAGACGAAAAATTTCGGTCGTCGCCGCCAAGTCGTCTTGCGTCGCCTGATTTTCGCGGCAACGCATTAAATACGCAAAAATAACGCCGCCGACCACCAACGCCGCCAGCGCGACCAATGAAACCAGCGGTAACCGGCGCGCGAACGCCCGCCGCTCCGCCGCCAACTCCTCGCGGTTAGCATCAGACATAATAGTTTTACCCCATTTCTTTATCGTGAGCGGGAAAAATGCCGTAAATAATTTCGGCGATGTTAGCCAAGCGTCGCGACCGCCGCAATGGTCAAGCGGCGGGGCGCGGGCGGCGGACGGTGTCGATAAAAATTGTTTTTCGCTCAATTCAACTTTCACCAATGACCGATAATGTCAGGTGAAGCGGCAAAATTTTAGCGGAGCGAAAAAAAATGACCAAAGTGAAAATCTACGGTATGGCGGCGTTGTTGACCGCTTGCGGCTTGACCGCCTGCGCCATTCCGAATCCGTCCATCGGCGGAATGGGCGCCAAGAACGCCGCGACCACGATGCAAGATATGAACAGCGGCGGCGCCCGCTACGGCGGCAAGAACGGCGTAACCTACGTCCCCGTCGCCAACGGCGATATGCAAATGCAACGCGACGCCGTGCCGGCGCTCGTCAAAAATCAGCACGGCATCCACTACGACCCGCGCGAATGGCTGGCCAATGTCTATGACCCGTCGCAAGTCGCCAATCTGCTCACCAGCACCGGCAATCAGGGCATCACGCGGCAGACCTTTTCGGAAACCGGCGGCGATTTGCAGGTCAACGTTTCGCCCGACGGCAAAACGATGGCGTTCGCCACCACCCGCTATTCGCGCACGCCGAACGTCTGCCTGCAAAGCGTCAACGGCAAGTCGGTGCAACTGCTCACGCAAGACCGGATGAGCGATATGATGCCGGTGTTTTCGCCGGACGGACAAAATATCGCGTGGGCGTCCGACCGCTACGGCAACTGGGATATTTTATTGCAAAAAGTCGATGCCCGTCCCGACAGCAAACCGCGCCAATTGACCTCTTCGACCGACGACGACATTCACCCGACGTGGAGTCCCGACGGCAAAATGCTCGCCTTTTCGCGCTTCAATTCGATGGACGGCAGTTGGCAAATCTGGATGCTCGATATGAAAAGCGACACGCTCAGTTACCTGACCGAGGGCTTGTTCCCGCGCTTTAAGCCGCAGGTCGAAGAGAACGGCGAACGGGCGGCTTACACGTTGGTCTATCAGCGCAACCGCCAGCGCGACGTGCCGTTGTATAGCGTGTGGACGACGACTTTCACGGTTGACGAGCGCGGGACGATTGACGCCGTCGGCGCGCCGTCGGAAATTGTCGCGAGCCACGAATGGGCGGCGATTACGCCGTGCTGGAGTCCCGACGGGCGGTATATCGCGTTCGCGACGGTCGGCAAAAGCGCGCTGGCGAAATGGCAGGCGCGGATTTACAAACCGGACGACATTTGGGTCGTGCGCCTCGACGGCACGAATTTGACGCAAATCACCAGCCACAGCGCGCCGGACTGGAATCCGTATTGGGCGCTCGACCCGCAAAATCCGCAGGATTTGAACGGACGGATTTATTTCACCAGCGAGCGCGGCGGCACGCCGAACATTTGGAGCGTCAAGCCGATTATCCCCGACTTGGTCGCGGCGAAGTAAGAGTTAAAAGTTAAAAGTTAAAAGTTAAAAGTTGAAAGTTGAAAGTTGAAAGTTGAAAGTTGAAAGTTACGCGTTTTCTCCGACCGGCGCGACGATAGCGCGTGTCGCTTACCATAGGCTAACATATTTCGCGCTTTCAGCGCGATTAACGAAAATTATCAAACAGATTTTTCTCAACTTTCAACTTTTAACTTTTAACTTTAAAAAAAATGAATCGCCCCGCCATCGAAGCCCTAATCCCGCACCGTGAGCCGTTTTTGCTGTTGGACGAAATCCACGGCGACGGCGACGAGTTGACGGCGAAATTTACGCTTGACGAAAAGTTGCCGCTGTTCGCGCAAATTTACGCCGGACATTATCCGCATAATCCGATAACGCCGGGCGTGATTTTATGCGAAATAATTTTTCAGGCGGGCGCGGCGTTGCTCGCGGGAAAAATCGCCGGCGGCGCGGGCGGCACGCCGGTCATCACGCGCATCCGCGACGCGCGTTTTAAGCGCCTCGTCAAGCCCAATGAAACGGTCGAGATTCACGTGGCGCTGACCGACCAAGCGGCGAACGCTTTTTATCTCGACGGCAAAATCACCGTCGGCGGCGAACTCGCGGTCAGGGTTTCGTTCACCTGCGCGCTGATAGATTCAATTAACAATTAACAATTTACAATTAACAATTGTGGAGTAATTATCAAAAATTGCGCATTGCGCGAAGCGATTTTGACCGTTAAAACTCCATCATTGTTAATTGTTAATTGTGAATTGTTAATTAAAAATTTCCCCTCGTCATTCAATCGGAACTCGCCTTGTCCGCCCTCTCCGCCAAACGCTTTCTTTACGCGGCGCTCGCCGCCGGTCTCGCGGCGCTCGCCGGTTATTTTTTTCTCGACCAATACCTTGACGCCGCGATTAAAGCGTCCGCGATGGCGACCGGCGATGCGACGACGCTCGGCGGACTGTTGGCGTTGATTAAAATTTTCGGCGTCGCGGACACCGTCGTGATTTTAGCGTTGATGTTCGGCGCGTTGGGGCGGCGGCGCGAAGCGGCGAGCGTGTTGGTCGGGTTGGCGATAATGGCGGCGCTCGTCCTGCCGCTGAAAAACGCCGTCGGACGAATGCGCCCCGACCGTAGCGAGCCGAAATCATTCCCCAGCGGCGACACGGCGACGGCGGCGGTTTTGCCGCTGGCGACGCAAATTTCACCGGCGACGACGGCGGGTTTCGGCGCGCTCGCCGTCGGCGTCGCCGCCTCGCGGCTGTTTTATCAGCGGCATTATTTTTCCGACGTCGTCGCCGGCGCGTTTATCGGCTTGTTGGCGGGCGCGCTCGGCTATGGATTGACGCGCTACCTCGAAAATTTTTCGCGCGTTCGCCGACTATTGCCGCCGCGCCGGTGGTGGTTGCTCGGTTTAGCCGTGTGGTTGGCGGGTGAATTTTACGGAATGCGGCACGGCTGGCACACGCGCCACATCACGCAATTTTTCGCGTGGTGCGGACCGGCGGCGGCGCTAATTTTTGCCGCGTCCGTCTGTCGGTTGCAAGCCCGCCGCCGCGAAACGCCGACGGCGGAAACGGTTAGTTACGGCGTAATCGTTATCGCGTGGGTGCTGATGCTCGGCGTGTGGGGCGTTGATTTGGGGCAACTCGGCGGTTGGCGCATCCCGTTATTTTCTTTGGGCTTGACGCTCTGGATTTTTGCGCGGTCGTGGCGGAAAATGCGCGCCGCCGGTCGGCGGCTCGCGGCGCAAAAATTTACCCGTTTCGCCGCCGCACTCGCCCTGATTTACGCCGTCGGTTACGCGAGCGGACGGCTGTAATTTAGAGTTGAGAGTTTAGAGTTTAGAGTTTAGAGTCGGTTGCGCTTCGCGCGTCTTAAAAATGAAAATCCACTCTCTGAACTCTCAACTCTGAACGCTATTACCAAAATCGCGAAGTTGGCGGAACGGCAGACGCGCCGGTTTTAGGAGCCGGTGGGCAACCATGGGGGTTCGAATCCCCCACTTCGCACCACATCTTCAGAGTTGAAAGTTTAGAGTTGAGAGTTGAGAAAACCGGTTTAATGACTTCCGCCGGTCGCGCTGAAAACGCGACCGGCGGAATAGTTTATCGAAACATTTTTGGTCAACCTCTGAACTCTAAACTCTAAACTCTAAACTTTATTGCCCGATAAGCGGCATACCGGTGATGTCGATGACTTTGCCGACTTGCGAATGGTCGGACATCACGCCGCGCCCGTTATCCTCGATAATAATTGTGCGTTCGTTTTGCACCGGCGCGGGGTAGGTCTCCGCGAGCGTCGGCGACGATTGATATACGACCGCCGGTTGACGCGCAACTTGTTGATAGCGCGGCGTTACCGGCGCGTTGTTTAACAGCGGCGCGTAGGTGTCTTCGCCGCTGTAAGTTTGCGGAATGTAAGTTTGCGTTTGCGACGCCGGCGTCTGCGACGCTTGCGTCTGCGACGTCGGCGCGGGCTCGCCGATATAAATCGGCGTTGTCGGCGCGGGCGCATAAGTCGGCGCATACGGCGACGTGGTCGCGTAATATCCCGAATCGACGACGCGCGGCGCGGTGGTCAGCGGTTCTATCACCGCCGGAGGATAGTCGGGCGCGGGCGCCGATAGCGGCGCCGGTTGGACGCGCGGCGTTTCTAAATTGGGATTGTCGAACAAGCGCAAACTTTCGACTTGTAAAATCCGCGCGGGGCTTCGCGGCGCGGGCGTGGTAACGCCGCCGACCACCACGTTGCGCCCGTTATAGTCCGCCAAGTTGTAGCGGTTGGAGCGCAAATAGCAGACGGTTTCCGCCCCTTTCACCAAGCGAAATTCCGCCGGACGATTGCGCCAATAGCCGACGTGTTCGACCCAGCCGCTGACGGAATTGGCAAGCGTTCCGGGCGGCGCGTCGGGACGATAATTTTCCTCAATCGCGCGGCGTTGCTCTTCCGCGTAACGCGCGGCGTCGATTTTCTGCCGCTCGATGTCGCTAATCCGCGCCGTGGTTTCCGCGTCGATTGCCGCCAGCGTTTGGTCAACGTTCGCCAGCATATTTTCGACGGCTTGTTTCTGTTGTTCGCGGGCTTGCCGCTCGGCGGCGGAGCGTTCGCGCAATTTCGCCAGCAACGGGTCGGACTGCCGCGCGCTCAACATTTTACTTTTGGTCGCGGGCGCCCCGTCGGTTTTGACTTTTTCGAGCGCGGCTTTCAATTGTTCTTCTTTTTCTTTGGCGGCTTGTTCTTCGGCGGTCAGCGGCACTTTGACCACCTCGGCGTCGTCGTATTTGACGTATTTCGCGAACACCCAGGCGCGCGCCGTGAGCGGCGGTTTAATCCGTAAAAAATTGCCGCGCGTGCCGGTTACGACCACGCTGTCGCCGACGTGCAGTTCGCCGACCGAGGTGCTCCCGCTCCACGAGCGCACATAAACCTTCGCGTCGCCGCGAATGGCGCGCGGCACGCCGCCTTCGGGCAGGTCGAGCGGCACGTCGCCGTCGATGGCGCGTTGTTCAATGAAACACGAGTCGTCCGTCGGAAACGCGATTTGTAGCCAGTCGCCTTTTTGCTCAAAGACGCGCACCGGCAGACCGGCGTCGGCGGTGCGGATGATTTCGTATTTGGTGTTGTCGCCGGCGCGAATGTGGACGCGACCGCCGACAATCGTGCCGGGCGTCCCGCCGACTTCGGCGGCGTAACTATTATTATTGGCGGCGACGACCGGCGGCGTGGCGGGCGATTGGTCGATACCGGGGAGCGGCGGTAAAATACTGTCGCTCGCCGCCGAGAACGGCGGCAACACCGGAAAATCGTTATTATTGATATTGTCGGTGTCGGCGGACAACGTGGGCAAAGATGCCGCCGGCAACGGCGGGGGCGGCGGCAAAGGCAAATCGGCGGCGTTAGCCGTGAGCGCACCGGCGGTCGCCAGCAACGCAACGAGGGTTCGGCGCATAATTTAACTCCTCCTAAAAAAACTTGCGACTTTCGCCGAATTTTCGGCGGCAATCGCCGACGCGGGGAAAACCGTAAAAATTGTAGTATATTCGTTTTATCGGCAATTTCCGGCAACGGCATTATACTTTGGTCGGAAAAATTGTCGCGGGATTTTGCCTCTGGTTAATTTTTGCCCAA
>BNUQ01000023.1 GCA_025997475.1 Planctomycetales bacterium | reverse complement strand
CATTCGACAAGTTGTAAGGCGGGTCGGCGAAAATCATATCCACATAATTGTCGGGGAATCTCGCCATCACTGCCAAACAGTCGTCGTTATACAACGCAAAATCCGCGGTTTTAAGCGCCGGACGAATTATCCGGCGCGGCGCGTTACCGGCGATATATTCGACCGCGTCTTCAAGAAGGCGTAGCGGTTCCGGCGGAAGCGATTCAGTCGTGGTGTATGGCATTTTTACTCGTATTTTACCAAAGAATTGCCCGCCGCTGAAAAATCAACGGCGGGCAAGTTTATTGCTCATAACGCTAAACGCAAACGCGCTCGCTTACGCCGTTGGCGCGGTTTCGTATTCTTTCTTGTAATACTCCACCAAGCCGGCAAGTCCTTCGTAGCGTTTCGCCGCGTTTTTCGTCGCCGTCGCAAACAACTCTTTCGCGCGGTCGGGGTTGGCGCGCATCAGCGAATTGTAACGCACTTCGCGCATAATGAACTCCTCGTAACTCGCGCTCGGCGCCTTGCTGTCGAGCGAGAACGGCGTTTTGCCCTCGGCAATCAGCGCCGGATTAAACCGGAACAAATGCCAGTAGCCCGCCGCCACCGCGTCTTTCTCGACTTTCTGCGCCACCGTCAGCCCGCCCTTAATCCCGTGATTGATGCACGGCGCATACGCGATAATCAGCGACGGTCCGTCATACGCTTCCGCTTCCGCGAACGCCTTCAAACACTGGTTCTGGTCGGCGCCCATCGCCACCTGCGCCACATACACATAGCCATATTGCATCGCGATGCCCGCCAGGTCTTTCTTTTTCACGTCTTTACCCGCCGCCGCGAACTGCGCAATCGCGCCGATGTTGGTGGATTTGCTCGCCTGCCCGCCGGTGTTGGAATACACTTCGGTGTCGAACACCAACACGTTGACGTTCTTGCCGCTCGCGAGCACGTGGTCCAAACCGCCGTAACCGATGTCATACGCCCAGCCGTCGCCGCCCAGAATCCAGTTCGACTTCTTGCCGATATACGCTTTCAGTTTCAGCAATTCCGCGCGCGTCGGGCAATCGCAATCCAGCGCCTCAATCGCTTTGACCAACTTGCACGCCGCCGCGTTGTTCGCTTTGCCGTCCTTGTCCGTGTCGAAGTATTCTTTGACGAGCGCTTTGATGGCGTCCGGCGCGTTGCCGCCGGCAATGGTTTGCAGAATCCCCTGCGCGCGAGCGCGGAGCGCATCCTGCGCCAAGAACATCCCCAAACCGAATTCGGCGTTGTCCTCAAAGAGCGAGTTCGCCCACGCCGGACCGCGTCCGCATTTGTTGACCGTGTAAGGCGTCGAGGGCGCCGAGCCAGCCCAAATCGACGAACAGCCCGTCGCGTTCGCGATATACATCCGGTCGCCGAACAACTGCGTCATCAACTTCGCGTAAGGCGTTTCGCCGCAACCTTGGCACGCGCCCGAAAATTCCAACAACGGCTGTTTGAACTGCGAACCCTTGACCGTCGTCTCTTTGAATTTCTCGTGCACTTCCGGTTTGTCGGACACCGCTTTACTGACGAGATAATCAAACACCGCCTGTTGGTCGCGCTGACTGTCAATCGGTTGCATCACCAACGCTTTTTCTTTCGCGATACAGGTGTTCGCGCACGCGCCGCAACCGGAGCAGTCCAACACCGACACCGCCATCGTGTATTTCGTCCCCGGCAACTGCATTGTGTCTTTCGTTTTCAGCCCTTGCGGCGCGGCGGCGACTTCGGCGTCGTTCAACACCAACGGACGAATGACCGCGTGCGGACAGACCAGCGAGCATTGGTTGCACTGGATACATTTGTCGGCTTGCCATTCCGGCACGTCAACCGCGATGCCGCGTTTTTCATACGCCGCCGAACCTTGCGGGAACGTCCCGTCCGCCATTCCGACAAACGTCGAAACCGGCAGTTTGTCGCCTTTTTGCGCGTTGACCGGTTGCTGAATGTTTTTGACGAAATCGACGAGTTCCTGCCGGTCGCCGGTAATTTTCGGCGCGCCCGCGTCGTCGCTCACCGTCGCCCATTCCGCCGGCACGCTGATTTTTTTCGCCGCCTGAGCGCCGGCGTCAATTGCGTCGTGATTCATTTTCACCACGTCGTCGCCTTTTTTCTTAAACGATTTCGTCGCCGCGTCTTTCATATATTTCAGCGCTTCGGCGGCGGGAATGATGTTGGCGATGGTGAAGAACGCCGACTGCAAAACGGTGCTGACGCGATTGCCCAAACCGATTTTCCGCGCGATGTCGATGGCGTCGATGATGTAGAAATTGATGTTGTTTTTGGCGATGTAACGCTTGACGTTCGCCGGCAGGCGCGCGGCGAGTTCTTTTTCGTCCCACTGACAGTTCAGCAGGAACGCGCCGCCCGGCACGAGGTCTTGCACCATATCGTATTTGTCGATGTAAGACGGATTGTGGCAGGCGACAAACTGCGCTTTGCTGATGAAATACGTGGACTTGATGGGCGACTTGCCGAAGCGCAAGTGCGACACGGTGATGCCGCCGGATTTTTTGGAGTCGTAGGCGAAATACGCTTGCGCGTATTTATCGGTGTGGTCGCCGATAATTTTGATGCTGTTCTTATTCGCGCCGACGGTGCCGTCGGAGCCGAGTCCCCAGAATTTGCAAGAGGTCGTCCCTTCGGCGGCGGTGTCCGGGTTTTCGGTAATCGTAAGCGACAGATTGGTAACGTCGTCTTCGATGCCGGAGGTGAAGCGCATTTTGCCTTTGTTGCGATAAATCGCGATGACGTCCGCCGGATTGAAGTCCTTCGACCCTAAACCGTAGCGCCCCGACGCGACCGGCACGTGCGTAAAGCGATTGGCTTGGCGCAACGCCGCGACGACATCGAGATACAACGGCTCGCCGAGCGAACCCGGTTCTTTGGTGCGGTCGAGCACGGTGATTTGTTTGGCGGTGTAGGGCAGGGCGCTGATGAAGGCGTCCACCGCGAACGGACGATACAGGCGGACTTTGAGCAAGCCGACTTTTTCGCCGCGGGCGCGGAGATAGTCAATCGTTTCTTCAATCGTGTCGGCGGCGCTTCCCATCGCGACAATCACGTGTTCGGCGTCCGGCGCGCCGTAATAGTTGAACAGTTTGTAGTCGGTGCCGATTTCCCGATTGATTTTGTTCATTTCTTCCTGCACGATGGCGGGCGTGGCGTCGTAGTATTTGTTACACGCTTCGCGGGCTTGGAAGAAAATATCGGGGTTTTGCGCCGTGCCGCGCAGGACGGGATGATGGGGATTGAGCGCGCGGTCGCGGAACGCCTGAATCGCGTCTTTATCGACCAATTTCGCCAGCGTCTCGTAATCCCAAATAGCGATTTTTTGGATTTCGTGCGAGGTGCGGAAGCCGTCGAAAAAGTGCAGGAACGGCACGCGGGCGCGGAGCGTCGCGAGGTGCGCGACGGCGCCCAAATCCATCACTTCTTGCGGATTGGTGGCGCAGAGCATCGCGTAACCGGTTTGGCGGCAGGCGTAGACGTCGCTGTGGTCGCCGAAAATCGAGAGCGCGTGCGACGCGAGCGCGCGCGCCGAGACGTGAATGACGCTGGGCAGAAGTTCGCCGGCGATTTTATACATATTCGGAATCATCAACAGCAGACCTTGCGACGCGGTGTAGGTGGTGGTGAGGGCGCCGGCGGTGAGCGAGCCGTGCACCGCGCCGGCGGCGCCGGCTTCGGACTGCATTTCGACGAGTTTAACCGGGTCGCCGAAAATGTTTTTGCGTCCGCCCGCCGACCACGTGTCGGTAACTTCCGCCATCACCGACGACGGCGTAATCGGGTAAATCGCGGCGATTTCGGTGAAGGCGTAAGAGACGTGCCCCGCGGCATTGTTGCCGTCCATCGTTTGCATCTTTCTTGACATAACCAGACCTCCTTAAAAAGAGAAATAGGGTGAAAAAAACTAACTAATGACACTGCGATTCTCGTTAATGGTTGGCAATAGCAAGTCCCTGCTTTATCGCATAGTCGTAACTGACGACAAAAATTTTGGGACGCCAAATTTTACGGAAGTAAGAAGGCAATTTTTGCTGTAATTTTGCATTTATCGGTTTGCACCATTCGGTCTTAAACGTTCTGATTACCAAAACTAATACTAATGAAATTTCTCCCGCCACACTAAAACAGTCCGGTAGTTTATCGCGATTCACGCCCATTCTTACAGAAGCCAACCAATTAAGCGAATGGAGGTATTTATCGCAAATATCGTTGATTTCCGAGTTAAACTTATCCATACTCTCTGGATTTTGTGGATTAGCAAAGGATGTCTTTGCCTCTACAAATAATAATGCGTCGTCTTTCTTTCGGATAAATTCAACGGACTTAATACCTTCACCGACACTTCTATATGCCGACGAGATTTTAATATGAAACGCATCGTCACGGATAAATCTCATACCGCTCATTCCTTCCTCTGGAAAGCATTCAGCCATTGGACAATCCTTTCATCAATTCTTCTTCATAGAGCGCGACAGATTGTTTGGTCAGTAAATTATGGTCAAGCAAATCGAAACGGTCGTCAACAGCGGCTCTAATTTGTTGCGACTTTTGGTCTTTGTAGAGCGAATAAAATTTCACTTGGTCGCTTTTACCCCGGCGCACCGCAAAATAATCTGCCAACATTTCACTGTGGGTCGCGGCGAAAATTTGTACGCCGTTGCGAGAAAGTTCGAGCAAAACATCCACCAAAACGGGAATTAATTCGGAATTGATATTGGCTTCCGGCTCGTCCCAAAAGAGAATTGTCCCTTTCTCCAACAGTCCATTACGGAGCAATTTCCATAACAACCCGAATTTACGAAAACCTTCCGCCTCAAAAGGAAACGAAATTTTTTTACCGGAAGTTTTTTGCACATAAAAGGCATCATTTTCATAGATAACTTTTCCATCAATGACTCTACTTATTATGTCGAGCAATTTTTGACAAAGTGGCAATACTTCATTGGCTTCACCCAGTTCGGCTTTGGCTATGATGTCAATTTGCGTGGCGTCAAAAGGCATCATTCTTTCATAGCATAGAGCCAGAAATCCCTTGGAGTGAGACAACATTTCAGCCGCAGGAATAAATACTGATGGCGTTGCTTTTTCCCCGCGTGGTGTTACGCGAACACTTTCTTCTCGTTCTTCTCGCGGGGAAACTATATCATACTCTACAACCCGGTTATCAAACGACACCCTTACCACGTCCTTCCCGATATTTTCTACGCCTTCCACTCGGTCAAAATGACGCAGAAGCATTTTCATAGATGTATCCATAAGTTTAGCACGTCTGTACTTACTTGCGGCATACATCACTTTCAGCAGCGTTGTTTTTCCAGTACCGTTACTGCCGATGACAACATTAGTGCCAGAACAAAAGTCCACCGCAAACCCGCCGCGAAACGCTAAAAAATCATTTATTTCCACTCGATTAATAGCCATGACCAAATACCTTTCATTCAAAATTGGCAAAGATGAAGTTCGTTATTTAACAATCACAAAAATATAAAAATCAAACGCCATAAATTATCTATACTCTATCCATCGTCAACGACGGCATTGCCAAGCCAAGCCGCCGCTCCATTTCCGTCAACGGAATCGCTTTTTCGTTGGCGGTATAAAATCGCGACAACGCGGTTTCGGCTAATTCGGCGTCGCTAATTTCCTCGAAATAAGCGCTCAGCGCGTCCACAACAAAATCGCTTTTGGTTCTGCCGGCATTGCTTGCCAACGAAGCCAATCGAGAATCCATTTCTTGAGGAAGCGATAACGTCAGCATAAATTTATCCCCTGTGAAAATTAACGGATTTTTTGCAACCATTCCGCGACGGCGACGCTTGCGCCTTTTACGCGATTGCCCGCGACGGCGAGACCGACGGCGTGGTCGGAATTCGGCGTCAGCGCCGCGATGCCGGTCAAACAATTTTGCTCGCCGCCGGTGCCGTGCGTGCAAAACGGAATCACTTTTTTACCCGTCAAATCGTTCGCCGCTAAAAACGCGGTGACCGGCGGCGTAACCCCGCCATACCAATTCGGCGTGCCGACAAAAATCGTGTCGTATTGCGCGAGGTTGGCAACGTTCGCCCGCAACTCCGGTTTGACGCCGCCGTCAATTTCTAATTTCGCTTGCGTCAAACATTCCCGATAGTTGGACGGATAAGGATTGACCGGCGTGATGACGAACAAGTCGCCGCCCGCTTGCTTCTGAATTTCCCGCGCGAGCGTCGCCGTGTTGCCGGAATAAGAATAATACGCGATTAAAATTTTGCCGTTGCCCGCCGGCGTCGCCGCGGTCGCCGCGGTCGCCGCGTCGTTTGCCGCCGCGCCGAACACGTTGAAAATAACCACCAAACCGCAAACCGCCGCCAACGCCAATTTTGCCCACCGCATAATTTTCTCCCGTAAAAAGAAAAACGTTATCCGCCTAAAATTGAGCAGGCATTTTTCCGCTGAAAATTTATTCGTCAATGACGGCGGACGCGGCAAACGGCGTTTTCTCGATAAATGCCGAAGGCATAAAAATTAGGAAAATATAAATTGAAACGCGGCGGCGAAATCCTACAATGCGCCCTCCAAAAGTTACCCCGTGGTGTAATTGGTAACACAACAGATTTTGGTTCTGTTTTCGGGGGTTCGAGTCCCTCCGGGGTAGCCACACCTTTTTCGCGCTCGCGTTTTTGGCGCGCGCCAAGCATCGGTCAACCCTTCCCGCCATCGGACGATTAGCGCAGTCGGTTAGCGCGTCTGCCTTACAAGCAGAAGGTCATTGGTTCGAGTCCAATATCGTCCACCAGCATTTAGGCGCGTTGTATCGCCGTCGGTGCGACCTTTCCGCGCGTGGACTGCGACTTGCGCGAATTGCCCCGTCAGCGGTGAACGCCGCCGACCGCCGCGATTGAAAATAATGCTCGCTCGGCTCTTGGGCGGCGTGTGACCTCGCCGGTTTGAGCGCCGCCCGCCATTTCGTATTTTACCGCCGCCGATACAATCCCGCACCGTTAGACCCGTTCGACAACCAATTCGCGGCAAATTTTCGGCAAATCTTCCGTTCCGCCGCGTCAAAATTCCTCGCAATACTCTCGGTACGGCTTCGTCATTTTTCCCGGCGAAGCGAAAAATTAGACACGAAAAATTGTTCACTCTTGGCTATCGAACAGGTCGATTATGAAAAAACTCGTTTTTATTCTGGCGGTGGCGGCGGTGTGGGCGAGCGGTTGCGGCGAAATTTATCCGCGCGTCGCGTTGCTTGCCGCCTTGCCGGACGGCGTCAAAGTCGTGGTCAACGACCGGCAAGCCGACGGCACTTTCGTCATTTACGACTCGTCGCTGTTCGCCGCGTCCGGCTCGCCGTCGCCGGCGTATCACGGGCGCGTCGTCGCCGCTTGCTCCGCGGCGCTGTCCGCCGCCAGCGCGACCGACGGTCGCCGCATCTCCCGCAATTTAGTCCTCGACGCCTCGCCCGCCGCGCTGACGCTGGTCTTTGCCGACGGCGCGATTTTCGCCTGCGTGGACCGCGCCCCGCCCATCGCGCTCGTGCCGCCGCAAAACGACCTGACGTTATTCGCCGCCACCGTCGTCGCGAACGGCGATTTTTACGCGCTCGCCGCCGACGCCGCGCGGCAACTCGCGTTGTATCGCTTGCGTCCGGCGCCGGAAGACGCGACGGCGCCGCGCTGGGAAAAGACCGCGCTCGCGTTGCCGTTTTTCCGTCCGTCGCCGCGCTTGGAGATGACCACTTGCGACGGGAAATTATTGCTCGCGTGGCGACCGGGCGGCGGCGATAAAGTTCTCGCCGGTTGGCAAGCCGCGATGCTGGTTGACGACGCTTGGGAATTTTTACCGGCGCCGCCGCGCAACGACCAAGACGGAATTTTTGCCGTGTGTCCGGCGGGCAACGGAATTTTATTGGCGCAGGAGAGCGACCGTAAAATTTCTTTGTCGCAATATGAAAACGGGCGCTGGACGCAACTTGCGCTCGCGCCGTTTGCCGACGCCGTGTATCAAACGCCGCCGCTGGCGCTGACGCTCGCGGCGGGCGCGGACGGGTTGACGGTGGCGCGGTCGAGTTGGAACGGCATCCATTTTATTCGCGCGCCGAAATTCCCCGACGATTTGGGGCGCGTCGTCGCCACGCCGCTCGCGGGCGGAGCCGGCGACGAATGGGCGTGGACGCGGATTTTGTTGTGGGGAATGTGCGGCGTTTTGCTGACGATGTTTTTGTTGCGCGGCTGGGCGATGCGCCACGTCGAAAAACGCGCCGCGAGCGACGCGGCGGGCGGCAACCACGAAGCCGCCGCCACGCTGACGGCGCTTCGCCTCATTCGCATCGGCGGTTTGGCGCGGCTGTCCGACCGGACGCTGGCGTTTGCGGTGGACGGCGGCGTTTGTTTAGCCGCGCCCGTCGGTTATTTGCTGACGCTCGGCGAAATCACGCTGGCGTTTTCGATGCCGGTGTTTTTCATTTGGCTCGGCGCGAATGTGGTGTATAGCGCGCTCGCCGAAATGTTCTGGGGCACGACGCCCGGCAAGGCGCTGTTCAAGATGCGCGTCCGCGCCCTCGACGGCGGCAAGCCGTATAAGCGACAAATTCTCATCCGCAACTTGTTGCGCGGCGTCGATTTTTTCCCGCTGTCGTTCGGCGGCTTAAATTTGTGGTATTTAGTCGCGCTCGTTGCGGTGTGCGTGACGCGCCGCACGCAACGGCTCGGCGACCTCGCCGCCGGCACGGTCGTGGCGTATTATCTGCCGTATCGGCGGCGGGAAATCGTGTTAGCCAGTCAGTCGCCGCAACGGCGCGACTTACTGGGCTTGCTCTTGCGGCACACCGACTTCGCCGTCGCGCCGGCGAATATCGACGAAAAGTTTGACCTGAAAATGTCGGCGGCGGAAATCGCGATGTCGCTGGCGCGGGCGAAAACGACGCGAGTGGCGATAGACGCCTCGCGCGCGGCGCTCGTCATCGGCGCGGACACGGTGGTCGCCCAAGACCACGAAATTTTCGGCAAACCGCGCGACGCGGACGACGCGCGGCGAATGTTGCGGACGCTCTCCGGCGCGAAACATTTGGTCAACACGGCGGTCGTCATCATCGACAAAGCGCAGAATCGGGAGGTGTCCGATTTCGCGATGACCGAGGTGCATTGGCGGGAGTTGACGGACGCGGATATTGAGAATTATATCGAATCCGGCGAGTGGCAAGACCGCGCGGGCGGGTATGCGGTGCAGGGCGCCGCCGGCGAATTTGTAACGGCGATTTACGGCAGTGTGTCGAATGTGATTGGTTTGCCGCTCGAAAACGTGCAGGAAATGTTGGCGGCGCTCGATAACGGGGAAGAGAAATAATAGCGCTATAACGCGTGGCCGTTGAATAGAGCGGTTTAGTCATTGGCGTTGCCCGTATTTGCCGTCGGCGAACGCCGACGGCAAATACTTTGGGCGAACCGGTTTATTTCCGGTTTATTGAAAAATTCACGCCCCCGGCAACGGCGGCGGGACGTTGCCGAACGCCGGCGCGAGGTCGGCGAGTTCACCGGCTTTCGTCCAACCGGAGAGTGCCGCGTGCCAGACCAGCGTGTCGCGGGCAATTTTACCGGCGGCGATTTGCGTCTGTAAATTCGCCGTGTCAAACGGTCCTTGCTGTTGCCCGTTTATCCCGACAAACCAGTTGATTGCCGGCGTCGCGCCGGGTAACGGCGGCGGAACGCCCGCGCCCGCGCCGACGGCGGCTTGCGGCGCGCCCGCCGCTTGCGCGGCGCCGAGATTGCCCGCGGTCATTTGTCCGAGATTCATTCCGGCGAACATTCCCATCATATTACCCGCCATCCCCTGATTTTTCGCGGCGTCGCCGAGCGCGTTCGCGGCTTGGAATTGCGTGTATTTGTTGAGGTCGCCCAAAATGCCCATCTGCGTCCGCTTGTCGAGCGCCTGTTCGACTTCCGGCGGCAACGACACGTTTTCCAACAAAAACTTCGTCAGCGTGATGCCGTATTCGTCGAAATCCGGTTGCATTTTGGCGCGGAGAAAATCGCCCATTTCGTTGTATTGCGCCGCCAAGTCGAGCGCCGGAATTTTGGCCTCGCCGAGGGCGTCGGCGAAACGCGCCGCGATGATGTTGCGCAATTGCCCGACGATTTCCTCGGTTTGCAAATCCGGGGTCGTGCCCGCCATCTGCCGGATAAATTTGCCCGCGCCCTCTTTGGTGATTTGAAACGCATACGAGCCGAACGCCCGCAGACGGATGGGACCGAACTCGGCGTCGCGGAGCATAATCGGATTTTGCGTGCCCCATTTTTGGTCGGTGAACTGCCGCGTGTTGATGAAATACACGTCGCACTTAAACGGCGCGTTGAAGGCGTATTTCCAACTTTTGAGCGTGGTCAAAATCGGAATGTTGCTGGTCGTCAGTTGCACGCGCCCCGGTCCGAACACGTCGCCGAGTTCGCCCTCGTGCAAAAACGCGGCGGCTTGGCTTTCGCGGACAATCAGTTGCGCGCCGTTTTTGATTTCGTTGTCGCCGCGCGGGAATTTCCAGACGAGCGTGTTGCGCGCGTCGTCCACCCAATCAATCACGTCGATAAATTGCCCTAACGCCTTCTCTTTAATTGCGTCGAAAATGCCCATTGGTTCTCCTCTCGTTTGGCGGTGTGAATTTGTGAAATAACAGAAAGAACAATTAAAAATTAAGAATTAAAAATTAAAAACGGCGGAGTTTAATTTTCAAAAATCGCTTCGCGAGATTTTGACCAATCATTCCGCCCTCCGTAGCGGGGAATTTTTCCCGCCGCGCTTCGTGCGCTCGCAACTCTAAACTTTCAACTTTCAACTCTGCTCTTCAAATCTTCTTGCAATTCCGGCGAAAGCGGCGGCAGTTCCGGCACGACCGGCGGCGATTTTATGCCGCGCCATTTCGAGGTGAAATGAAACCAGCCCGCCAAGCCGAACACCGTCAGCAAGAACAACACCGGCAGACCGATGACGACGGCGACGATAATAACGAACGTCCACCACAAATAATGCCAGAAGCCGGGCGCCGGCGCCGGTGGCAGTAAATTCACCACCGCGCCTTGCGCGACAAAACTGTCGCCGCGCCATTCGATTTCGCCGAACCAGCCGGAATTTTCCGGCAGGTCGCTTGCCACGCGCCACAGTTCGCGGAAATTATCGGGAAACAACGACCGGTGCGGACGCGCGTAAAATTCGGCGCGATTGGCGTAATGAAATTTCGGCGCGACTTGTCCGAGCGATTTTTGCCCCTCGCGCCAACAGTCAACCACCGTCGCGACCGCGTCGCGGTTCGGCGCGAAAACGGCGTAGGGTTTCAACAGCGCGAACGCCAGCGTGTCGCCGCCGACGGTCAGGGTGTAACTGTTCGGCGAACCCGACGGTTGCGCCGCGAACCGCGCCGCCGTGAACAACCGTTTCACGTCCCACGCATTGCCGCATTTGACGATTAGTGCCTCGCCCTGCGGCAGTCGCGCGACGCCGTAATGGGTAACGGACGCCGTCAGCATCGCGCGGTCGGCGGGCGACAGTTCGCCGAAAAACGACGCGCATAATTTGTCCCACAACGCGCGGTCGGCGGTCGGCGTGTCCGCCAGCGGCGCGAGAAAATAAGCGTCGGTGTCGAGCGGCAACAGGTGCAAGGCGGAGCGTTCGCGATGCTCGTTGTGGAGAATCAGCGCCGCAAGGACAATCGCTAAAATTAACGCGCCGACAAAGAGGGGGTTAAACCATTTTTTTTGCGGCAAGCGCGCCGGCGAGGCCAACGCCGCCGGCAATTGCGAATAATTTTCACTCATCGGTTTCTCCTTATGACGACCGGCGGAAAGAACGATTACAAATTAAAAATTAAAAATCGTGGAGTTTGATTTTCAAATTTATTCTCTATTGATTATCTTTTCGCGCAAGCAACGCGCAAAAAATCCGCTTCGTTTTGCCGCCGTTCGGATAAGATACGCGCCTTTACGAAAAAATTAACGAGTGCCGCTATGACTGACCTCGCCGTCCTGTTGGACGAATTAGACGACTTGCGCCAAGAGCGCGACGCTTTGCTTGCCGACCGGGAACGGGTCGCCGAACGTCTCCGCGCCGCCGGCGTCGAAGCCGACCATTTTCAACAACAAGCCGCGCACGCGCAACGGCAGGAGCGCGAAGGGCAAACGCGGCTCGCCGCCGAAGTCGCCGCGCGCGCGCGCGGCGAAGATGAAATCGCCGCGCTCCGCCGCCGCGCCGCCGCCTTGCAGGAACAAGTCCAACAAGAGCGCGACCGCTTCATCAAACAGGAAAAAGAACGGCTGACGCTCGCCGAGCAACAACGCGCCCAAGCCCAACAAGAACGGCGCGCCGCCGACGCGGTCGCCGCCGAACTGCTCGCGGCGAAAAAGGAAATCGCGCAACGGCAAAAAGAAACGGCGGAATTGCGGGACGATGGGTGCCGCCGCGAACAGGAATTGCAAGCGGCGCGGAACGCCGCGGACGCCGCGCAAAAAATCCTCGCCCAGACCGAGCGCGAGGCGACCGCGACCGGCGCGGAATTGGCGCAATGGCGCGCCGAGCATCGCGCCGCCGTGGAAAAATTCGCGCAACAGCGCGAGCAATTGGCGCGCGATTTGACCGCCGCCGCCGCGCAACTTGCCGAACGCGACCGGAGCATCGCGTTGCTCAACGAAGAACTCGCCGAACTTTTGCGGCAGAAGGAAAAACATCGCCGTCAACTCGCCGCCGCCGAACGGCAAAGCGCCGCCGACCGCGAAAAAGCCCGCGCCCTGCAAGCCGATTTCGCCGCCGAAAATCATCGCGCCGCCGCCGAACTCGCGACCGCCGAGCGGCGGGAGCGGGATTTTCTCACCGCGCTGGCGCGCGCCCGCGAAGACCGTTTGCAGTTGCTTGACGAATTGCGGCAGGCGACGCGCGACGGGGACGCGACGCGGGCGCAATGGCAAGAAAATGAAAAGGAAACGGCGCGGGCGCGGCAGACGGCGCTCACTCAAATCGAAGAGTTACAGGCGCAACTGCGCGAACAGAGCGCGAGCGCCGAGCGCGAAAAAGAGGCGCGGCGCGCGCAAATTGAGCGTTTGCGGTTTGACTTGGAAACCGCGACGGCGCTCCTCGCCGAGAACGAAAACCGCTTCGCCGCCAACCGGCAAAAAGAAGCCGAGCGCGAGCGCGAGCGGCAGGCGGAATTGGACGGCGAACGCGCGGCGTTGCGCGAATTGACGGCGACTTTTCAGGAAACGACGCGCCGCCGGCAGGCGCTTGAAAACGAGGTCAACCATTTGCGCCGTTGGGAAACGACGGCGGCGCAAATGCAGGAGCAAAGCGCGGCGAGCGTCGCGACGAAAAATTTTTATCGCGAAAAAAACGCGGCGTTGCAAGCCGCGTTGGAAGCGGCGCAAGCCGAACTCGGCGCGGCGGCGGCACAACGGAACGAAGTCCGCGCGGAATTGGCGGCGGCGTGCGACCGCCACGACGCGGAATTGCAGGCGTTGCGGCAGGAACTGACGCAAGACGCAACGGAAGCGGCGGCGCAAAAACGGCGCGACGAGCGCGACGAACAACGGCGCGACGCCGAGCAACGGCGCAACGACGAATTGACGCGGCAACTCGCGGCGTTGCGCGACGAAATAGCGAGCGTCAAAGAAGCGTCCGCCGCGAGCAAAAATTTCCTCAAAGAAAAACTGCGGAAAGCAGTGGGCAGTGGACAGTGAGCAGTGGACAGTAAGAGCATTTTTATTCCCGACTCTTTGCCCACCATTTCACTGCCAACTGCTCACTGACCACTGTCCACTGCCCACGGGTAAAAAATTATGTCCTCCGAAATTTCCTCCGCGGCGACGCTCGCGCGGCAATCGCTGTTCGTCAGTTTGACGATTATGGTCAGCCGCGTATTGGGGTTGCTCCGCGACGTGGCGTTGGTGTGGTGTTTCAGCGCCGCCGCGTGGATGCTCGACGCTTTTTATTTTGCGTTCACGCTCCCGAATCTGCTCCGCAATCTGCTCGGCGAAGGCGCGCTCACCGCCGCGTTTATCCCCGAATTTGTCCGCGCCGATAATTCGCAACGCGCCCGTCTCGCCGGCGCCGTCGTCACTTGGCTACTCGTCGGCGTCGGCGGCATCACGCTCCTCGGCTCGCTCGGCTGTTTCTTCGCCGCGTCGCTCGCGGACATCGGCGCGCAGTGGCATTTGACGCTAATTCTGTTGGTCGTCACTTTGCCGTTTGCCGCGCTGATTTGCTGTTCGGCGATTCTCGGCGCGATTTTGCAGTGCCTTAAAGTGTTCGTGTTACCGGCGGCGATGTCGTGTTTGCTCAATCTTTTTATTATCGGCGTGGTTTTGGCGGCGACTTATCGCGGCGGCGAATTCGCCAATAACCTGACCGCCGACCAGTTGGTAACGCTTGCGCAGTTGGCGGCGACGGCGGTTACGGCGGCGGGCGCGGCGCAACTGCTTATTCAATATCCGGTCATTCGCGCGCGCGGCGTGGGGCTGAAACCGACGTTTGCCGTCGATGCAACGCTTAAAAAAATCTGGCACAATTTTTTACCGGCGGCGGTCGGCTTGGGCGTCGTGCAACTGAATTCGCTGTTGGATAATTTGCTCGCGTATGGTTTGTCGCTCGGTTATTTTGGTTTTGCCGCCGCCGGCGCGACGACGTATTTATTTCTCGGCAACCGGCTGATGCAATTGCCGCTGGGCGTGTTCGCCTTGGCGGCGGCGACGACGGCGTTTCCGACGTTGGCGGCGCTGGCGGCGAAAAACGACCTCGCCGGCTTGCGGCAAACGGTTACGGAATCGCTCCGCCGTTTGGGGTTTATTATGTTGCCGGCGGCGGCGGGTTTAATCGTGTTGGCGAAGCCGTTGGTCGAATGTTTGTATCAGGCGCCGGACTTGCGTTTTACGGACGCGGCGGTGTATCGGACGACGGCGGTGCTGGTTTGCTTGGCGGCGGCGTTGCCGCTGTTCGGCGCCATTCATCTGTTCACCCGCGCGTTTTACGCGCTCGGCGATTACCGCACGCCGGTGCGTATCGCCCTGCAAACGGTGGGCGTCAATTTGGTCGGCAATTTATTATTGCCGTTCGCGCCGGATTTATATCGTCAGTATTATCATCTTGACTATGCGGGATTAAGTCCGCATTTGGGCGAGGCGGGTTTGGCGCTTTCGACGATGCTGTGCGCGTGTTTGAACGCGCTCCGCTTGTGGCGGGCGCTGGCGAAAAAACTGCCGCCGGTCGCCGATACGGAAAACGGCAAAAGTAAAAGCGGAACTTTCGGAATGTTGATTTCGGCGGTCGGGATGGCGGTGGTAACCTATTACATCGTGCGGAGCGTGCCTTACGGACCGGAATTTATTTACCGTTTGGAGCGCGTCGTCGCCGGCGTCGCCGGCGGCATCGCGGCGTATGGCATCTTCGCTTCGACGTTCTGCGCCGAGGATTACGAGAATTTCTTCGCGCGTTGGCGGAAAAAGAGGGGAGAGGGAAAAGTTAAAAGTTAAAAGTTAAAAGTTGAAAGTTGAAAGGGAAAAGCAGAAGTTGCGCTTCGCGCATATTTAAAAATAAAACTCCACTCTCTTAACTTTCAATTTTTCATTAAAGATGCGCTTTCAGCGTCCGATAATGCCCGGATACGAGTTGAAGCGAGTGATTGCGGGCGGATACGGATTATCCGCCGGTGCCGTTCAGGGAGGTCTTTATGTTGGGCAACATTACCCGCGCCACGCTCGGCGCGATTAACGCGTTAGAAAAAAATTCGCATCGCGCAAATAAAGCGTTGCAGGAACTTTCGACCGGCTCGCGTCTCAACGCCGCCGCCGACGCGCCGGCGAGTATGGTGATGGCGGACGCGCTGAAAAGTCAAATTGCCGGCACGCAACGCGCCTTGCAAAACAGCGAAGAAACCGTCAATAGGTTGAGCGTCGCGGACGGCGCGCTCGCGAGCATCGCCGGTCCGCTCAACCGCGCGCGCGAACTTGCGCTCGCTTCCGCCAACCACGGTATCACTTCAAAATCACAAATCGAAGCCAATCAAATCGCGATGAACGGCATTTTAAGTTCCATTCAAAAAATCGCCGAGACGACCGCTTACGCCGGAAAAAATTTGCTCAACGGCAGTGGCGGCGGCGATTTACAACTCGCGAACAGCGGCGGCGGCGACAGTTATGAATTGCCGAGCGTCGGCTTGGAAAAATTAGGGCGAATTTCCGCCGCGGATTTGGCGGAAAAAATCGCCGGCGGCAAATTGAGCGCGAGCGCGGCGGCGGAAACTGACGCGACACCGGCGGACGCCGGAGCGGCGGAAATCGCGACCGAGGATTTGGACGCGGCGAGCGGCGGCGCGTTGCTTGCGCCCAACAAAAACGGCGAGATTGGCGTCAGCAAATTGGGCGGGGAATTTCCGGCATTGGCGTTAGGCGCGCCGTCGCCGGACGCTTATTCGCTTGCGGATTTATTTAGCGGCGGCAAGGCGGCGTTGAATGTCAATCCCGAAGCGGCAATCGCCGTGGTGGAGCAGGCGATTACCGAAGTGGCGCATTCCCGTGCCGCGATTGGCGCGCAACAGGACGGGTTGTATTCCAATATCAACGTGTTGGCGGGGACGCTTGAAAACGTGATGAAAATCGAAAGTCAACTGACCGACACCGATTTCGCGCTGGCGATGACCGAATACACCACGGCGCAAATTTTATCGCAAGCAACGACGCGCGGGATTCATTCCTTAAACCAACACGCCGGCGATTATTTGGCGCTAATCGGCGCGTGAGAAAACAATTAAAAATTAAAAATTACGAATTAAAAATTATGGAGTTTCAAGGTTGGATTCACTTCGCGCATTTTCAAAATAATTTCACTATTCAACTTTTAACTCTCAACTTTCAAATTTTTCTCTAATTACTCTTTTTTTGTTTCCCGCGTCATCAGTTCCAACACGGCGCGGCGCGGGTCGTAATCCGCGAAGAGCACGCGATTGATTTGTTGCACAATCGGCATTTCCACGCCGAGGCGTTGCGCCAAGTCGTAAGCCGATTTCGCCGAAAAATATCCCTCGGCGACCGAGTGGCGCGAGGTCAGCGCAAAATTTTTCGAGTTGTTTTTCACCGCGTCGTAACCGAATTGGCGATTGCGGCTGTGTTTGGAAAAACACGTCGCGACCAAATCGCCCAAGCCCGCCAAGCCCGCGAACGTCTTGGGGTCGGCGCCCAACGCCACGCCGAGCCGCGTCATTTCCGCCAAGCCGCGCGTCAACATCGCCGCAATCGCGTTGTCGCCCAAGTCCAGCGCCAAACACGCGCCGGCGGTCAGCGCCACCACGTTTTTCAACGCGCCGGCGATTTCCATTCCCAACATATCGTTGCCGAGATACAGCCGGAACATCGGCAAAATCAACGCCGCGAGCGTGGTCTGCGCCAACCGCTCGTCGTTCGCCGCGACGACCGCCGTGGTCGGGCAATCGCGCCCCACTTCTTCGGCGTGGCACGGTCCCGACAACACGCCGAGACGCTTACTGCCGAGACATTCGGAGATGATTTCCGTCGGGCGTTTGAGCGTTTCCTGTTCGATGCCTTTGGTTACGGAAATGACGCCGACCTCGGCGCCGACCGTGCCGCGTTGCTCCGCCAGCACCGCGCGCAAATAAATCGTCGGAATCGCGCAAATGAGCAGTTCGGCATTTTCGACGGCGCGCGCGAAATCCGGCTCGTAATTCATCAGCGGCGGCAGGGACACGCCGGGCAGATATTTTTGATTTTCCCGCGTTTGCCGCATCGTTTCCAGATGAGCGCGGTCGTGTCCCCACAACGTAACGTTGTGCGTGCGGATGCTCGCGACCCGCGCCAGCGCCGTTCCCCACGCGCCCGCGCCTAAGACCGTGATGTTGTGAATTTCGTTCGACATAGCGTTGATTCCGGTTTAGGGTTATCGAAATTTTCGACAACCTTTTTTTTGTTTCTCACGGAGGCGCGGAGGACACGGAGAAATATCGTTTGGTAATGTTCTATTCAATTGTCACGCCCTTTAGGGCGGGGATAGCGTTAGAAAATGACCGGCTTTAGCCGAATGGTTTATTGGGGACCAAATCCCTTTCTTTTTTTTGCCCGCCGACCACGCGCTAAAGGGCGGGGCAATTGAATGGAGCCGCCGCGTTATTGAAGTAGAGCCGCCGCGCTGGGAAACAACTCTAAAATTAAAAATTTCGGGATTTGATTTTCAGATTCGCTTCGCGCAATTTTGACAATCACTCCGCTAACAATTGTTAATTGCCCTCTACATGCTTATCGTCGCCAGCGTTTCTTTGAGGACGGTTTCCCATTTCTCGAAATCGTCCGCCGGCGCCCAGACCATTACGCGGTAACTTCTGCCGCGGAGCGGAATGACGTAAATTTGGCATCGGCGGCGCGCGCCTTCCTGCAACGCGATAAAGTCCGCATACATCGCCGGATTGCGCCGCGCCCCGAACCGCGCCAAATCACTGCTTAACAGTTTGAAGCCGCTCAACGCGCTCTGCAAACTGCCGACGACCATTTCCAATTGCGCTTTCGTGCAGGGGAAGACCTTGTTTAACGCTTCGATTTTTATGACCGCCTCGTCGCCGTCGCTCGCCACCGTAACCGATTGCAAATTGATGTTGCCGCGCCAATTTTCCGGCTTCACAATCGAGAAGCCCCAATACAAATTGGCAATCCAATTGCCTTCGACCGCCACGTAAGTTTTCTTGACTTCCGGGAACAATTCAAACGTCGCGGTCTTGCCGTCCGGCGCCGTGTAATTTTTCGTCGCCGACACAAATTCCAAACCGATGCCGCCGTCGCGCATCGCCCACGCGAACGGACTCGCCAGCACGCCGTTGCCGTCCTGCTCGACTTCCGTCAACACATAACCCGCCGGCAAGCCGACGCGATTGACCGTCGGGTCCACCGGCAACCAGCGCCCGTTGATGTTGACTTCGCACCACACGTGGCGCGTCGCGTTGTCGCGCATAATCAGCAAACCACCGCACAACCGCGTCGGCAAATTCAGCGACCGCGCCAAACTGGCAAACAACCGCGCCTGCCGCGCCGCGTCGCCGGCGCGCCGTTGCATCGTCGTCAGCGGACTGTCGTCGCGCTCAAACTCGTCGAGCGCGATGTTTTGATAAACCCAGCCCGCGAGCATCGCCACCGCCGACAACACGCGGTTTTCGCCGCCGACAATATCTTTCGCGCGGTCGGCGATTTCCCGCTCGTCGGGATAAACGTTTTCGCCGCGCCGGCAGAACGGCAACAATTCCGGCGGCACCGCCAGCGGAAAAGTCGCGTCCCCGACCGCCGGCGTGTTTTTTAATAATTTCAGTTCGTTGCCGTCGAATTTTTGATAACGGTCGTCGTCCGGCAACAGTTCGCGCCACTTTTCCGCCGGCGTCGGGCGATAGGTCAGCGCGTTGAAATTGTCCCACGCCGGCAATTGAAACGTAACCGGCATCGAGCGCACCGACTCCATTTTAACGTAGTCAAGCGTCGCTTCCGGTTGCGGCACGATGCGCATTTTCAGATTGTCGCTTTGCATACTGACGAGCGCGCCGTCCTGCGTAAAAATCATTCGCGTCGGCAACGAATTTTCGCCGCGCCGAATATCGACCGTCCAAACATTGAGCGACGCGCCCAACACGTCGGTCGGTCCGAAGTCGCGAATTTCGACCTCTTCGGCGACGATTTGCAATTCGCTCCGGTCAAGAATCGCCGCGCTGTATTTTTTGCCGACCTGCGGCTTTTGCGCCAAAATCCAGTCCGGCGTGACGGCGAACAACACGCCGCTCGGCACCGCCATCTCGGAATTTTGTTCGGGACGGTCCAACGTGCGAAACAACGCCCGCCCGCGGTCGATGGTGATGGTGCGGGTTTCCATCGCGCCGTCGCGCTCCACGTTTTCCGTCAGATACAACGACTCGCCCGTCGCGGCGTTGGCGATTACCTTGCGGTAATCGACTTGTTGCAACCGCTGTTGCGACAGACCTAACATTTCATAGCGCTGTTCGGTTTCGGTAACGAGGGCGGGGACGCCGTTATAGACGCTCCGCGTCCGCGTGGTGTAGCCGGAACTGAACCGTCGCCCGTCCATTTCGGCGACAAAATAAACCCGCGCGCCTTCGGCAAGCCCCACGCGCCGTTGCCGCGCCGCGTCGCTCGGATTGATGCGGTCAACCCACCGGCTGTTCGGCGCTTCGCGCGCGGCGTCGGTCGGGTCGCCGCAAGCGGCGAGCAATAAGGTCAGCGGCAATAATTTTTGGGCGAGGGCTTTCACGGGACACCGTTAATTGGGGAGGGACGCGCAGTTGTTAATGACATTATTTGTCGGCAGGGGCAACGACGAAATTAACAATTAACAATTAACAATTAAAAATTAACAATTGAAGGATTGATTATTAAAATTTCGCTCTGCGATTTTTAGTCGTCAAACTCCGCCATTGTTAATTGTTAATTGTTAATTGTTAATTGTTAATTCAGTTGCTCTCAACTAAAACACCAACCCGTCGGGGATGACCGCGTTTTTGACCACGATGGTAATGCCGTCGCGGACGAAAAAGCGCTCTTCGGGGTCGTCGTAGTGATTCACACCGTTGTTGTTGACCAATTGCACGCCGTTGCCAATCGACGCGTTTTTGTCAACGATGGTGCGCCGCAAGTGGGCGTCTTTGCCGATGCCGATGCTCGGTTTGCCGTCCTGCCGGTCTAATTGGTAGTAGTCCGCGCCCATCAGCACCGAACTCTCAATCACCGCGCCGGTGCGCACGATTTGCCGCAAGCCGACCACCGAATTGCGCACCAAGGCGTCTTCGATAATCGCGCCGTCCGACAACAGCGAACACTCGACCGACCCGCGGTTTAATTTCGCGCCGGGCAAGTAACGCTGGTGCGTGTAAAGCGGGGCGTCGCGGTCGAACAGGTTGAATTTCGGCAACGGATTGACGAGGTCGATGTTCGCGTCGTAGAACGCGCCAATCGTGCCGATGTCCGCCCAGTAGTCGTTGAAGCAATACGCCTGCACGTGGCGGTCTTTAATCGCCTGCGGAATCAGGTGTTTGCCGAAGTCGGTTTTCGAGGTGTCGTTGCCGAGCATCGCGCTCATCACGGCGCGCTCGCCGAGGTAAATTCCCATGCTCGCGAGGAACGGGCGCTCTTTCGCCTGCTCCGCCGTCAAGCCGAAGACGGTGGTGTCAACCGTCATCGCGTCCAATTCTTCCGCCGTTTTCGGCTTTTCGGCGAACTGCACGATGCGCCCGCTGGCGTCGGTTTTGAGCAAGCCGAGTTCCGGCGCTTCTTTGCGCGTAACCGGCTGGACGGCGATGGAGAAATCGGCTTTGGCGTCGGCGTGGACTTTGGCAAATTCGCGATAGTTCATTTTGTAGAGATGGTCGCCGGATAGAATCAAGATGCGGCTGTCGGGACTGCCGCGGTCGGTGATGTGCGCCCAACTTTGACGGACGGCGTCGGCGGTGCCTTGGAACCACGTGCCGCCGCCGCGGGTTTGTTCCGCCGCCAAAATATCGACGAAGCCGTGCGAGAACGAATCGAACCGATACGCTTTGGAGATGTGCTGGTTGAGCGACGCCGACTGATACATCGTGAGGACGTAGATGCGCATAATGCCGGAGTTGATGCAGTTGGAAATCGGCACGTCGATGAGCCGATACTTGCCGGCAATCGGCACGGCGGGCTTACTGCGCTCTTTGGTGAGTGGGAACAGACGGTTGCCCTGACCGCCGCCGAGGATAACCGCGATGGTGTTTTTCATAATTTACCTCCCGCGAAAAAAAAGGAAAAAAATTGCATTGACGGCGCGGTATTGTAGAAGCGGCAATCCGCGATTCCAGAGTCCGCGCCGGACGAAATGCGAAATAAGAGTGAAAAATTGATGAATGTGGCGGAGGCGGTTCGATAAAAAAATCCCCACTCGCTTTTAGGCGGCGTGGGGATTACGGTCGCCCCATGGGGCGTTGCGCGCGAACAGAAAGTCCTTGTTGGAAAAAGTTGGACAATCGTCGCCCAGATACAATGGCAACGATTGTGTGAAAATATATGCTTAAAGCAAGTCCGTTTGCGAAAGGAGAAAAAATGACAAACGCCGCAACTCTCGCCAATCCGTATGTGTTAGGTCTTGACCTCGGCAGTAATTCGGTCGGTTGGGCGGCGGTTACGGTCGCCGAAGACAACGGGCAATTCACGCCGACGGGTTTGCTTAATTTGGGCGCGCGGATTTTCGAAGCCGGTTCCGATGGCGAACTCGAAAAAGGCAAAGAAGAATCGCGCGGCGTTGCCCGCCGAATGGCGCGGCAGATTCGCCGTCAGCATAATCGCGCGGCGCGGCGTTTGGATTTTCTTTATTTGCGATTGCGAGCGGCGGGATTGTTGCCGCCGCTAAAAAACGCCGCGTTGGAAGCCCGCGCCGAAGGCAATAAGTTTTGGGTTGACCGCGCCGGCGCCGCGCGAGTCGAACGCCCCCGCGAACGCTATCAGGCGTTGAAAGACCTTGACCAAGAATTACAGCGTGAAGCGGCGGCGTTGGTCGAAACGGGCGAGGAAAAATTGTTGATGACGCGGCTAATGTATTGGCTTCGCGCCGCGGCGTTGGATAAAAAATTGTCGCCGTTCGCGGTGGGACGAGCGTTATTTCATTTGGCGCAACGGCGCGGTTTTCTCAGCAATCGTAAAATCGACATCGAGGACGAACACGAGGACGGCGAAGACGACAAGAAAAAGAAAGAGGAATTAGGCAAGGTTAAAGCGGGAATTAAAGAACTTGACGACAAGATGTCGGCGCAACATTGCCGCACGCTCGGCGAATTATTTTTGCGCTTTCCCGACGAGGAGCGGATTCGCGGACGGTGGACTGCGCGGGCAATGTATGAATCCGAGTTCGAGCAAATCTGGCAAAAACAAGCCGAATTTCATCCCGGTATCCTTACCGGAGAATTAAAGCGCAAAATTCACCGCGCGATTTTTCGGCAACGCCCGTTGCAATCCGCCGCGAATTTGATTGGCGAATGTCAGTTTGAGAAAGGGCGCAAACGGGCGCCGTGGGCGTTACTCGCCGCGCAACGTTTTCGCTATTTGCAACAACTCAACAACACCGAAATCCAAACTAAGAACGACCTGAAAATGCGGGCATTAACCGCCGATGAACGAAAAATAATTGTCGAGCAGTTGGAGAACAACGGCGATTTGACTTTTATCAAGGCGAAAGAATTGTTAGGACAGCCGAAAACCACCCAATTCAATTACGAAGCGGGCGGCGAGAAAAAATTCATCGGCAATCGCACGGCGGCGAAATTGGTGAAAATTTTTGGCGCCGAACGTTGGCGCCAACTATCCGCTAACGACAAAGACGCGGTGATTGACGATTTGCGCGTTACTCGGCAAGACGAAATTTTAGCCAAGCACGGGTGCGAAAAATGGGGGCTGACCGCGGAGATGGCGGAGAAATTTAAGAAATTGGTTTTGGAGGACGACTATTGCGCGTTGTCGCGGCAGGCGCTTGCCAAGTTTTTGCCGGAACTGGAAAAGGGCGAAAGATACGGCGATTTGGTAAAACCGCTTTACGGCGACCGCGCCGCCGATAGCGCGGCGGACGTTCTACCTACGGTTGCGGATGCGTTGCCGGCGTTGCGCAATCCGACGGTGGCGCGAGTGTTCACCGAACTACGGCGCGTGGTGAACGCGCTGACTGCCCGTTACGGCAAACCGGCGGTAATCCGTATTGAATTGGCGCGGGAACTGCGCAAGAACCGTAAGGCGCGGGAACAAATTTGGAAAAAGAATCGCGACCAAGAAGATAAACGAGCGGGCGCCGGTAAATCCTTACTTGACGAAGTCGGGATTAGCGAACCTAACCGCGACGACATCGACAAAATGTTACTGTATAAAGAGGCAAATAAACAATGCCCGTATTGCGGAAAAATAATCAGTGTCGGCGAATTTACCGGCGGCGGCATTGAAGTCGAACACATTATTCCGTTCAGTATTTCGCTCGATAATTCATATCTCAACAAAACGATTGCTTGCCGCGCTTGCAACCAAGCCAAAGGCAACCGCACGCCGTATCAAGCATTCGGACACGATGCGCAACGTTGGTACGAAATCGAATTGCGCGCGCAAAAATTTCCGGGCGGTAAATTTAATCTCAAAGTGCAACGCTTATTAGCGAAAGACGACCCGCAACTTGACGACTTCTCGACTCAGCAACTCAATGATACCGCTTACGCCGCCAAAGAAGCGCAAAAGTATTTGGGCTTGCTTTACGGCGCCGACGCGAAGCGAAAAATTCAAGCGGCGCGAGGCGGCGTTACCGCGTTTCTACGCGCCGAATGGGGATTGAATCGCGTCTTGAATGACGGCGGCGATAAAAAGAATCGCGACGACCATCGCCATCATGCGATAGACGCCGTCGTTACCGCGTTGACCGACCGCCGCGCGATGCAAACGCTTTCCGAAGCGGCGGTGCGGGCATTGTCCGAACGGCGCCGGCGGTTCGGCGCCATCACCGAACCGTGGGCGGGATTCTTAGAAGAAGTGCGGGCGCGAACCGGCGAAATCAACGTTTCCCGTCGCGTGTCGCGCCGTGTCAGCGGCGCGTTGCACGAAGCGACTTATTACGGCGAGCGCGTGGAAACCGACGAAAAAGGCAAAGAAAAAATCTTCACGACCGCGCGAGTGCCGGTGCATAAACTTTCCGCGAAAGATATTCTCTCGAATGAAACGATTATCGACCCGGCAGTGCGTTTAGCGGTGCAAACGGCATTTAATCGCTTGCCCAAGCCCGACCCGAAACTTTTAGAAAATTCCGCGCCATATCTCACCGCCAAAGACGGGCGCAAAATACCGATTCGCCGCGTACGCACGCGCTTTAAGCAAAAAGTTGTATCTATCGGCGAAGCCGAGCGGCAACGCCACGTCATCACCGGCAACAATCATCACGCGGAAATTGTCGCGGTGTTAGGCGCCGACGGCAAAGAAATTGAACGCGAGTGGAAGGTGGTAACGATGTTGGAGGCGTATCACCGTAAGAAAAATAAACAGCCGGTAATTCAGCGCGACCACGGCGCGAGTCGAAAATTTTTGTTTTCATTAAGCGCGGGAGAATTGGTAACGCTACTTGACGATAACAAACAACGCGATGTCTTTGTGTGTCGTTGTGTGAGCGATGGCGTTTTGGATTTTTCAGAAAATAAAGATGCACGAAAGCAAAAAGATATTATCGCCGAAGGCAAAGGACAAACGATTAAACGGTGGATTCGTATTCAGTCGAAAGGCGCATTATTTGCGCGAAAAATCCAAAAAATCATTATCACCCCGCTCGGTGAAATAAGGACTGCCAATGACTGACCATCGCTTTATCGACATCACCGACGAAGGCGTTTATCTACACGCCGAGTCTGAACGATTGTGTTTAGAACGGCGAATGAGCGGCGACACCAAACCGGCGCCGGTGAAAATTCCGTTTGCCGATTTAGACGCGGTGGTTTTCGCGAATGACCGCATCACCGTTTCCGCGCCGGCGCTCGCGGGTTTGGCAAAATCCGGTTGCGGCGTCGTGGTCTGCGACGACAAACATCTGCCGGTCGGAATGTTTTTGCCGCTGACCGGCAATGTTACTCAAGCGGAACGTTTTCGTGCGCAAGCCGCCGCGCCGTTGCCGCTCCGCAAACGTCTATGGCAAAAAATCGTCAAAGCCAAAATCCATAATCAGGGAGCGTTGTTGCGCGACTTAACCGGCAACGACGCCGGGCTATCGGCGATGTCCGCGAAAGTTAAATCCGGCGACCCGGAAAATTACGAGGCGCAAGCGGCGGCGCGATATTGGAAACATATTTTCGCGCCGCGCGCGGCGCCGTTTATCCGCCAACGCGAAAATGACGACGAAAACGCGCTGTTAAATTACGGCTACGCCGTTCTTCGCGCCGTAACCGCGCGGGCGATTGCCGGTTCGGGCTTGCACCCCGGATTGGGGATTTATCACCATAACCGCTACGATACTTACTGCCTCGCCGATGATTTAATGGAGCCGTTTCGCCCGTTAGTTGACGGCATTGTCGCGCTCCATTGCCGCGACTTGGCGGCAAATGAAAAGCCGCGGCTGAACGCCAAATTTAAGAATACGTTAATTTTTGAGATGAGTAGCGCGTTGCAGGTCGGACGGGAACGGCGGACGCTGTTTGATTTATTGGCGCGACTTACCGGTTCGTTGGCGAAAATTCTTTTAGGCGAAAACGAAGAGTTATATTTACCGTATTTGCGCGCGCCGTTATTCGCGGACAGTATGAATATCGACGTGGAGGATAACGATGCGGAAAGGGAGCCGGAATAAGCGGACGCCGGTCTCGCGGCATTCGCCGCCGCGTCCGGTTTTATCGGAGTATCAAGCGGTGTGGCTGTTTGCGTTGTTTGACTTGCCGGTCTTGACCAGCGCGGAGCGCCGCGATTACGCGCGTTTCCGCAAAATGCTATTGGACGAGGGGTTTGATATGTTGCAGTATTCGGTTTACGCGCGATATTATCGAAGCGAGGAGTCGAGCGAGGCGGAGCGGAATTTTATCAAGAAAAATTTACCGCCGGACGGACAAGTGCGGTTACTGATGGTAACCGACCGGCAATTCGGCAAGCAAGAAATTTTTTGGGGCAAAGAAAAGACGCCGTTGGAAAAGCAACCGGAGCAATTGTTGTTGTTCTAAAAAAAAAAATCGCGTTTTTTCACTGGTTGAAGCGCGCAACCCGTGAAAAAAACGCGATTTTTTCGTTGCCGTCCCGCCGCATCAATCGTCATTTCTGGAAGTCGCAATCACCATAACTTCTTTATTGGCAATTGATTACCGCAAGAGCATTGTATCTGGGCGGCGACTGTCCACAAGTTCCAATCCCGCCGGATGGCGGGGCTTTTTGTTTGTTTATTGTATCTGGGCGGCGACTGTCCACAAGTTCCAATATAGCGGCAACGCGGGAAATGGCGGAGGTCATTGTATCTGGGCGGCGACTGTCCACAAGTTCCAATAAATTTTTTGGCTCGCCATAAACTCCTCGAATTGTATCTGGGCGGCGACTGTCCACAAGTTCCAATAGAGAGGGGAAACTCTCCATCTGCGAGGATATTGTATCTGGGCGGCGACTGTCCACAAGTTCCAATCAAGATTGTTTCTTCACTCAATGCGGGCAATTGTATCTGGGCGGCGACTGTCCACAAGTTCCAATACACGTGGGTTTGCATCGCCGAGAACAAAGATTGTATCTGGGCGGCGACTGTCCACAAGTTCCAATCGGTGCCTTCAGCTTTCTCGTTTGCCTATATTGTATCTGGGCGGCGACTGTCCACAAGTTCCAATGCAATCTTTGCCACTATCACGATAAGAGAGATTGTATCTGGGCGGCGACTGTCCACAAGTTCCAATGCGATTGCATTTGTATCCTCGCACTCATTCATTGTATCTGGGCGGCGACTGTCCACAAGTTCCAATTAGCGCGTTCACCGGCTTTTGGCAATAGCCATTGTATCTGGGCGGCGACTGTCCACAAGTTCCAATGTGGGCAGAGGTGGCAGAGGCGGCAGAGGCATTGTATCTGGGCGGCGACTGTCCACAAGTTCCAATGCGCGTTCACCCGTGCGTTCACCGGCGCGTATTGTATCTGGGCGGCGACTGTCCACAAGTTCCAATGCGAAGCGGAGAAAGCGGCGGCGGAAAAATTGTATCTGGGCGGCGACTGTCCACAAGTTCCAATCAAGTATTTGCAGACCGAATGGACTTATAATTGTATACCCCATAGCGAATTATTTTTTGGGGAAAAGATTGCTTTGGTGCTGACAAAAGATAAAAAATAACGTATGAAAACCATCGCTAACTTTCTCACCGTCGAACAGCGCCAGGAACTCGCCTCCCGTCATCGGTTGGAGCCGTCCAAGCGCTACGCCGACCGCATCAAAATTATCCTCGCGCTCGACATTCGTGTATAAGCACACGGTCTTGGTGCCGGGCAACGCCGACCCGCAGGCGCAACGCGAATTTGTCGAAAAAATCACCGATTTATTGGCGCATAAAGCGCCGGAAACGCCGGTCATTTATCTCGACG
>BNUQ01000022.1 GCA_025997475.1 Planctomycetales bacterium | reverse complement strand
GTTTTATTTGGGCGCGTATAACTTGGCGGTCGGCGACCGGACGAGCGCGGCGGAACATCTACAAGCCGGCGCCGACACGGGAATGCGGTCGTATTTTGAACACGTGCTCTGCGATTATTTCCTGCGGAAGTTGCGGGAAGAAAAATAAAGCGACGGTCTTATCGTCATTTCCCTTGCATAAACCCCGTTGGTCTTTGCGCTAAATTATTCCGTCACCGCTTCCTTTATTATTGCAATCATTCGGGTCAGCATCGCGTCGTTCATTCCCGGATACACGCCGACCCAAAACGTGTCGCGCATAATCCGGTCGGTGGCGGTTAAGGCGCCGACCACGCGATAGCCGGCGCCGGTGCGGCGCAGTTCGTCGAAACACGGATGTTTAATTAAATTGCCCGCAAACAACATTCGCGTTTGGATATTTTTATCTTCCAGACGGCGCACGATTTTATTCCGGTCAACGCCGGTCCGGCAGGTAATTAAAAATCCGAACCAACTGGGAAGGGAATTTTCAGCCGCTTCCGGCAAAATAAATTTGTCCGTTAGCGGCGCCAAACCCGCCAACAGTTTTGCGTGATGGTGCCGTCTTTTTTCAATGAAGTCCGGCAATTTTTGCAACTGCGCGACGCCGATGGCCGCCTGCATCTCGGTCGCTTTCAGATTATAGCCGAAATGCGAATACACATATTTGTGGTCATAGCCGCCGGGCAATTCGCCGAATTTTTGCTCAAACCGCCGCCCGCACAAATTGTCTTTGCCCGACGGACAAACACAGTCGCGCCCCCAGTCGCGCAACGAATTCACAATCCGGTGCAACAATGGATTGTCCGTATAAACCGCCCCGCCCTCTCCCGTCGTAATATGATGCGGCGGATAAAAACTGGACGTGCCGATATCGCCAACGGTTCCGGTATATTTTTCGCCACCGGCAATTTTATATTTTGAGCCGAGCGCGTCGCAATTGTCCTCGATTAACCAGAGACCGCGGCGCGCGCAAAAATCCTTTACCGCGTTGAGGTCAAACGGATTGCCGAGCGTATGCGCCAGCATCACCGCTTTGGTTTTCGGCGACCACGCTTTTTCTAATTGCGGGACGTCAACATTGTATTGCGGAATCGTTACATCGATAAACACCGGCACCGCGCCGAATTGCACTATCGGCGCCACGGTGGTCGGGAAACCCGCCGCCACCGTGATTACTTCGTCGCCCCGCCGGATTGCCCGCTCGCCCAACAACGGCGAAGTCAACGCCATAAACGCCAACAAATTCGCCGAAGAGCCGGAATTGACCAACGAGCAATACTTGCTTCCGATGAAGCCCGCGAATTCCCGCTCAAACCGTTCGGCATACCTGCCGGCGGTCAACCAAAAATCCAGCGCGCTATCGACCAAACCGACCACTTCGTCGCGGTCAAAAACGCGGGCGGCATACGGGATGCGGTCGCCGTCGCGGTAGGCGTTTTTTTCGAGAAACCGCTCGCTATACGCCGCGACTTGCGCGAGGATGGCGGCGCGCGCCGCGTTTTCGTCTTGGGACTTCATAGACACCTCGGCTATGCCGTAAAATACGCGGAAATCTGTCGGTCGATAATGCCGACGGCGTCCCCGCTCTCCGGACAAAATTTTTCCCATTCGACCACTTTTTCTATCGCCGTTTTAACGTTCCAACGGGGACGCCACCCCAACACGGCTTCGGCTTTGCTGATGTCGAGTTTAAGACAATTCGCTTCGTGGGCTCCGCCGCTCGGCTGAATACGATATGTCGCGCCGTCGCCCCACTGTTCGCCGAGTAACCGCACGATATTTTCGGTCGTAACGCAACTGTCCGCCGACGGTCCAAAGTTATAATTTCCCGCCAAAGACGGATTCTCGTATTGCATTTTCGCCAACGTCAAATAGCCGGAAAGACAATCAAGAATATGCTGATACGGTCGGATGGAATTCGGGTGGCGGATAACCATCGCCTCGCCTTTTTTCAGCGCCCGGACGCCATCGGGAATGATGCGGTGGTCCGCGAAATCGCCGCCGCCGATGACATTGCCCGCCCGCGCGGTCGAGAGCGCGGGCGAGGCGGGGTCGGCGTAGAACGCCCGTCTGTAACTGTAAGTTACAAGTTCGCTACAAGATTTGCTGTTGGAATACGGGTCATAACCGCAGAGGCTTTCGTCCTCGCGATAGCCCCACACCCATTCTTTGTTTTCATAAACCTTGTCCGTCGTTACGTTGACGATTGACCGGATAAAATCCGTATGGCGGCACGCTTCCAACAGATTGACCGTGCCCATCACATTCGTGGCATACGTCCCCACCGGGTCGCGATAACTTTCCAACACTAACGGTTGCGCCGCCAGATGCATAACAATTTCCGGTTTCACTTCGCCAATCGCCTGCTTTAAACGCGACAGGTCGCGCACATCGGCGACAACCGACGGCATCGACCGCTCTAACCGCAAGATATTAAACAACGCCGGGCGGGTCGCCGGTTCCAGCGCGTAGCCGCTCACTTTCGCGCCGGCATTAAGCAATATCCGACAAAGCCACGAACCCTTGAAGCCGGTGTGCCCCGTGATTAAAACCCGTTTGTCGCGATAAAAATCAAGCATAGATTAGACCTAATTACCATCTTTTTTCTTGCCGTCGGCTTCAACCGACGGTTATTTTTCACCTCACGATATTCCGCGCCGCTTCCTCGTCCGGCAAAAACGGGAATTGATTTTCTAACGGCGAGGAGCGCATCGAACCGTCGGGCAGAACTTGCGTCGCCGAGCGCGGAGAAACGAAACATTCACGGTCAACGAACACTTCGCAGAGTGCGGGATTTTTCCCCTGCCAGACCGTCTCGACCAACGCCAAATCGTCCAAGGTTTGAATGCGGAAATACGGGAGGTCGTAAGCGGCGCTTAATTTTTGCAGGTCGGGCAAATATAAGCCGCTCTCCGCGTCGCAACCGGTATGCCGCCCCTTAAAATGATTATTCTGCATGTTGCGAATAGACGCGTAACCGTGATTGTTGACGACGAAAATTTTAATCGGCAAATTGCGTCCGCGAATGACCGCGAGTTCCTGAATGTTCAACTGCATACCGCCGTCGCCGGCGATACACGCCGTATTTTTCCCGCCGGCGGCGACGCACATCCCAATCGCGTTCGGCAGTTCAAACCCCATCGAACCTAATCCGTGATTACTCCGCACCGTTTGCCCCGGCTTGACCGCGAACGCTTGAAAGAAAATTTCCGCCGTCGTGCCGGAACTGCACGGCGCCACGTAAGCGTCCGCCGGTAAAATTTTCGACAACGTATCGACGAAAGCGTAAGTGGTCAACTTGCCGGCGGTGCTACGATATTTTTCCGGCGTCATCAACGGATATTTTTGTTGCCACCGCGCGATTTGTTTTTTCCACGCGGAAACATCGCGCCAATGAAATTCGCCTTGCCGCGCCAAAAGTTCTTTCATCACTTTGCCGGCACCGGCGACGACCGGATAAATTTCGCCGGCGTTTTCTAATTTACGGATTTCCGCCGGGTCAATTTCGACGATGATTTTCTTCGCGTTTTTCGCCCACGCCGAACGGTCAAAACCGGTGATGGAAAAATCCAAACGACAGCCGAGCGATAAAATCACGTCGGCGTTCTGCATCGTCAGATTTCCGGCGCGGTCGCCCATTCCGCCCACTCGCCCGGCATATAGCGGATGATTGTTGGCGACATAATCCAGCGCTTTCCACGACGGAATCACCGGTATCGCGAGCGTATTCAGCAACGCGAAAAAATCGTCTTTATGCGCGGCAACGCCGTTGCCGACAATGAGTAGCGGGCGGTCGGCGCCGTTCAACATTTTGATAATCGGCGAAACCTCCGGCGGCGAATTCGTCGGCGGCGGCGGGGTGAAACTTTCGAGCGCGTCCGGCTCAATTTGCGCGCCCTGAATATCCAACGGAATATCAATCAGCACCGGACCGCGCCGCCCGATGCGCGCTTCATACCACGCCCGTTCGAGATGATAGCGGATTTTTTCCTTGTCGATAACCATCGCGGCGTATTTGGTAATCGGCGCCGCGAGCGCGACAATATCGGCTTCCTGCGAACCGTGTCCGCGCACGCCGAAACGGCTTTTCAAATCGGCGGTTTTAACTTGCCCGGTGAGGAAAAAAACGGGAGTGGAATCCAAATATGCCGCGAGCATTCCGGTCAGCGTATTCGTCGCGCCGGGACCGGTCGTCGCCAAAGCCACGCCCGGTTTGCCGGTGGTGTTGGCGTAAGCTTCCGCCGCCACGGCGACGGCTTGTTCGTGCAAGAGCGAGACCGCGTTAAGGTCGCGGTTGCTTCCGAGCGAGTCGAGCAAATGCATACAACCGCCGCCCGGCAAATAAAAAACGGTATCGACGCCGCGCGCCGCGAGAAAAGAAAAAACGTAGTCGGAGAGTTTCATCGCATTTCCTCATGATTATTTCGTCGTGATTTGCTCAGCGAGTAATTCTGACCAACAAAGTATTTGCCCTTGATAATTGAAGTCATCGCGCAACGCTTTCGTTATTTCCGCTTTAAATGGGTCGGCAAAAATAATCACCAAATCCGCCCGTTGAAAAATCTCCGTCGCGGGGATTTCAACGCGAGTGGAACAACCCGGAACAAATTTTCCGTTACTCCCAATGTTAGAATCGACAAGGTGGAGTTTGATTGACAAATCCGCCGGCGCCCGCGAAGCGAATCTTTGACCAACCAACTCGACAATTCTTAATTCTTAATTTTTAATCGCCTGATTATCCTTTCACCGCGCCGCCGAAACAAGGGTTTAACTCCCGCGATTGGGACGACTGCCGATTAAAATTCGCCGAACACCGCCGGACATTCGGCGGACAGAATCATCGCGATTTGCCGCGCCAATTCGCGGATTTGCGGATGCGCGCCGTCGGCTAAACGCAATTTGAGAAAATGCCGCCACTCGCGGAAATTCGCCGTCATCACCAATTCGGTTTTCAGGCACGTCGGCAACACCGCGCGAGCGATTTGCGGCGCCGTCCCCGCCGCGAGCAACGCGAAATACGCTTTTTCCGCGCCCGCGCACGCGTCCCGCCAAATCGCCTGTTGCGCCGCGTCTAAATCCGGCGGCTCAATCACCGCGATTTGCGCGGCAAATTTATCGGCGGAATAATTGCAATAGCGCGTGCTTTCCTGACAGTAACTCGCCAGCCGGTGGCGCACGATTTCGTGGGTAAGACCGCGGTCGGTAATCAGCCGGAACGACGCCGAGGCGTGTTCGATGACCGCTTCGTGTCCGCGCGCCAAAATGCCGGCGACAAATTTCTCCGCCGAAGCGCCGGTGATTTTGTCTTCCGATTTGTAACAAACGCGACCGGCGCGTTCGATGACTTTGAGCGCGTCCGGCGTGAGCCACTCCAACGTGGCGGCGGGTTTGATAATCAGCATTTTGTCCCTTATACTGCCTCGAGAAACCGAAAGGCGGGAAATAATAATGAGCGCAAATAATTGGCAAGTGGAGCGGAGCCGGCGGAAGTGCGCCGTCAGCGGGCGCGAATTTGCGGCGGGCGAGGAGTATTTTTCCGTCCTGCAAGAAGACGGCGACGGCTTTAAGCGCGTCGATTTGGCGGCGGAGGTCTGGGCGACGTTCGACAAAACCGGCTTGTTTTCTTTTTGGCACACGCGGGCGGCGGCGGCGGCGACGGCGAAACGGTTGACGATTGACGCCGAGGCGGTCTATGATTTTTTCACCAACCTGATAACGGAAAATTCGCCGACCGCCGCGCGGGCACTTTTCCGGTATTTGCTCGCGTTGATTTTGCTTCGCCAGCGCCGCTTGCGCCTCGACGGCATCAGCCGGATGGCGGACGGTCAAAACGTGGACGGCAAAAAAACGAGCGGCGAAGACGCGGGCGGTCAGGAAGCGAGCGGTGAAATAACAAATGGCGAAACAACGGGCGGCGAAATGATGAAAGTGTTCGACCCGCGCGCCAAAACCGCCTATGAAATTCCGGTGCCCGCCGCCACCCCCGCCGAACTCGCCGCCGCCCAAGACGAACTAAACGCGCTGTTGGCGTGCAATTAAAGCAATTACGAATTACGGCGTTCAGTCGTAATTTTTCATCGGTAATTACGGCGCGTCCCAAGCGCGCTTAAAACAATTCCAACTCATAAGGATTCTGGTCGGCGAAAAGAATCTCGGCGCGGTATTTTTTCCAGACCACTTCCACCGGCGTCGAGTAACGCAACAAGTCGATGACCGTGATGGCGCCGGTTTTGTCGCAGTAATACAGGCGGTTTTCTTTGCTGAAAATCGCGCGCGAGTCCTGCGGCGCGATGGACACGTAGCCCACGTCGTTGACCAGCAAATTGCCGCGATAATACAACTTGCCGATATGGGTGAACGTCTGATTGATGCCGGTGCGCTCCTGCACTTCATAGCGCGTCGCGTAGCCATACGGATTGATGCCGTTCGCGTTACAGCCCGCCAGCACGGTCGTCATCGCCAAAATAAGTAGCCCTTTGCGCCACATAATTGTCTCCTATCGTAATAGAATTAACAATTTACAATTAACAATTTTTTAGCGGAATTATTTTCAAGCGGCGCGGCGTTCTTTGCCGCGCAACCTCTAAATAATTGTTAATTGTAAATTGTTAATTGAGTTCAATGTTCACGCCCCCGCCGACCACGATTTCGCCGATGCTATGCGCGGTTTCGCCGAGTTCGTTTGCCGCGGCGAGAATTTCCGCCGCGCGGTCGGGCGCGGCGACAAGCAACATTCCGACGCCCATATTAAACACGCGATACATTTCGCCGTCCTCGATGTTGCCGCATTTTTGTATCAGGTTGAAAACCGGCGGCACTTTCCACGCGCCGGTATTGAAACGCGCGCCGCAACCTTGCGGCAAAATCCGCGGCGTGTTTTCAATCAATCCGCCGCCGGTGATGTGAACCAAGCCGCGAATCGCGTCGCCGAATTTCGCCAATAACGCCAAGCCGTTTTTGACGTAAATCCGCGTCGGCGTTAATAATTCCTCGCCGAGCGTAATGCCGAGTTCGGGAATTTTTTCGTCCAAGCGCAACCCGCCGATTTCGAGCAACGCTTTTCGCGCCAACGAGTAGCCGTTGCTGTGCAAGCCCGACGACGCCAGCCCGATAATTTTATCGCCGACGCGAATTTTTTTGCCGTCGATTAAATTTTTCCGCGCCACGATGCCGACGGCGAAGCCCGCGAGGTCGTATTCACCGGCGGGATAAAAGCCCGGCATTTCCGCCGTTTCGCCGCCGAGCAACGCGCAACCGGCTTGCAGACAACCAGTCGAAACGCCCTCGACCAACGCCAACATCGTGGTTTTATCGCATTTGCCCGAACCGATATAATCCAAAAAAAACAGCGGGCGCGCGCCCTGCACCAACACGTCGTTGACGCTCATCGCCACCAAATCAATGCCGACGGTGTCGTGCTTACCCAACGCGAAGGCGATTTTCAATTTCGTGCCGACGCCGTCGGTGCCGGAAACCAAAAGCGGCTCGTCGCCGTCGCTTGCGGCGGACGAGTTCGCGCTCGCCGGCATCCAGTCGCGCAGACCGTAAAGCCCGCCGAAACCGTTGTCGTGGCGCGGCACGTTTTTGTCAAACGTGCGGTGCATCAGCGACAGATATTTTTGCGCCAGTTCGTTGCCGAGGTCGATATTCACGCCGACGTCGGCGTAAGACAGTTTTTCGTGCGACATATATGCCCCAGAAAGAACAATTAAAAATTAACAATTAACAATTTACAATTATTTAGAGGTCGCGCGGCAAAGAGCGCCGCGCCGCTTGAAAATAATTCCGCTAAAAAATTGTTAATTGTTAATTGTAAATTGTTAATTGAATTCACCCGCCCGGTTGCCGGAAGCGGTCTAAAATTTCGCCGTTGATAATCGTCATCATCGCCAACATTCGGACGACCCGTCCGCGCAACACCGAGAACGCCGCCGCCGCCGGAATCGACACGACCAAGCCCTCCAACGTCGTCATCAGCGCGACGTAAATACCGCCCGCGAGCGTGCTCGCGTCGGCGCTTCCGCCCTGCGCCGCCATCGTGCCGAAAGCCGACACCATACCGGCGACGGTGCCAAGCAAACCGAGCGACGGCGCGGCAATCGCGATGATATTGATTAAACCGAGTTTTTGTTCCAAGCGCGCTTCCTGCGCGACCCGCTCTTCTTCCGCCGCTTCGACCATCCGCTCAAAACCGTAGTTGATTTTGCCGACGCCGGAAGCAACCACCCGCGCCAACATCGAATTGTCCTGCCGACACGCCACGAGCGCCCCGTTGTAGTCGCCCTCGTCAAGGCAGGACTCGATATTTTGCAACACCCCCGCCGGCAATAATTTTTCCTGCCGCGTCGCCATATAGGCGTCGATGATGACCGCCACCGCCACCACGCTCATCGCGCAAATGATGTAGCCGATAATGCCGGACGCGATAATCAATTCCAACGCGCCGTTGGGCAACGCGAAACTTTCCGCCGCCGCCGCCGAACCGCTCGCGCTTATCAGCGCCAATAAATATCCGCCCGCTTTTTTCATTAGAGAATCTCCGTTGAATAGAAAGAGCAACCAAGAGCAATGAAGAATGCAGAATTAAGAATGGTGGAGTTTGATTTGACAAATTCTTAATTCTGCCTTCTTAATTCTTAGTTGCTCTTATTATTTGCCGCCGTTAATTTTTGTCCACCGGCAAACTAATCCGCCCGCCACAGCGGCAGGGTGAAAATAAAACACGCGCCGCGCGGCGGGCGGTTTTCCACCGCAATCGTCCCGCCGTGGTCGAGGATGATTTTATGCACAATCGCCAACCCCAAGCCCGTTCCCTCCTGCCGCGTGGTAAAAAACGGATTGAACAGTTTGCCGTGATTTTCGGCGAGGACGCCCGGTCCGTCGTCGGTAAATTCATAAATTAAATGTTCGCCGTCGTCCGCCGCCGCGAAGCGGACGCCGATAGTCAGCCCGCCGCCGCGCGGCATAAACTGAATCGCGTTGAGAATCACGTTCAGCGCCGCCTGCGCGATTTGGTCGCCGTCGAGTTTGACCTTGCGCCCCGCCGTCGTGATTTGCCATTCGACGGTCGCCGCTTTTTTGTCGGCTTCGCCCGCCGCCATTTCCCACGCCGCCCGCGCCGGTCGCGCCGGGTCGCACGGTTGCAACGCCGGTTCGCGCTGGCGGGTGAACGTCAACATATCGGTTACGATGCGATTGAGCGCCTGCGCCGCCTTGCCGATTTTACCGGCGATTTCCGCCTCTTTGGATTCCGCCGGCAGTCGCCGTTGCAAATTGGACGCATACAGTTCAATCCCGCCGAGCGGATTGCGAATCTCGTGCGCGACGCCCGCCGCCATTTCGCCGAGTTCCGCCAACCGCTCCTGCCGCGCCGCTTTCATTTCCAAGCGTTTGATTTCGGTCAAATCGCGAAACGTCTGCACCGCGCCTAAAATTTCGCCCTTCTCGTCGCGAAGCGGATTGGCGGACACGGACAACACCCGCGCCGCCGCCGGCGATTCGTGCAAGACGATTTCGATATTGGTCAGCGGTCGCGCCTCGCTTAAAGCACGGGTGAGCAACGCGCCGAGTTCGCGCGCGGTCGGCGGCAAGACCTCGTCCAACTCGCGCCCCTGCCATTCGCCGTTTGTCGCCGCGACCACCTGCACGACGGCTTGATTGAAAATGGTTACGCGGCGCTCGCGGTCAATCGCAATCACGCCGTCGATGCTCTCAATCAAATTCGCCAAATAATTTTTCAGGGCGCTGACCTGCGCGAGCGAAGCGGTGAGTTCGCGATTTTTGCCGGCAAGTTCGCCGGACAAACGCGCGACCTCGGCTTGCAGATTTTCGTGCGTTCTCTGCAAGCCCTGCGTCGCCTGGTCGTAGGCGGCAATAATCGCGCGAAGGTCGTCGTCGGTCATAAGTTTAGAGTTTAGAGTTGAAAAGTTGAAAAGTTGAAAAGAGGAAAGAGGAAAGAGAAAAGTTGCGTTTTTTGCGTTTCTTAAAACTCTTAAAATTCTTACACTCCTTAAAATTCTTACAGTCGCTCGCAGGGGCTTCGCCGCCGCGCTCTAAACTCTGAACTCTAAACTCTTCACTCTCATTAGCAATTCCGGCAAAATCCGCACCCCGAAGCCGCGCGCGTCGGCGCGGAGCGGTTTGCCCCAACCGCGATAACCGGCGACGCCGCCGCGAAACGGGTCGCCGCGCAACAAAATTCGCGGATAGCCGTATTCGCAATGCGCAAACTCCGCCGCGAGCGCCGCGACCCGTCCGGCGTTCGTCAGCAACGCCGTTTCGCCGACCAACGCGCCCAAATGCAGTTTGATATTATTCTGCCGCGCCAAGTCGCGCAACGCGAACAAGCCGTTGAAGCCGCCGATTTTTCCCAAACGTAAATTCCACAGTTCCGCCGCGCCGGTCGCGAGCAATGCCTCCGCGTCGGCGCGAGTGCATAACGACTCGTCCGCCATCACCGGACAGCCCGTCGCCCGGCGGATTGTCGCCAACTCCGCAATGGTCGCCGCCGGTTGTTCGACCGAAGAAATCAGCGGTCTGACGGCGTTGATAATTTTTATCGCCGTTGCCGCGTCCCACGCGGCGTTGGCGTCAAGCCGCAAATCGCGGTCGGCGCCGATAATCGCTTTCACCGTTTTTATCCGCTCAATATCCGCGTCCGCCACCTTCGCGCCAGACGCATTCGCGCCATCCACGCCGACTTTCAGTTTGAAATCGCGATAACCGAGCCATCGGCAAAGGCGCGTTAAATAGCGCAATTTTTTTCCGCGCGCCGAACCGAGCGGTGCCGTCAGCGCCAAACGCGGCGCGGTTGGCGGCAGGTTTAATCCCGCCGCCGCGCTTTGTCCGGTGCTTTTGGTCAGCGCGTCGATGACCGCCAATTCGAGCGCGGCGTAAGCGGCGTTTTTTCGTTGCGCGTCCGCCGAAACATAGAACGGGCGCAATAACGACAAGGGGTTTTGCCCGCCGGAAAAATCGACCGCGCGGAGTTCATTCGCCCAAACGCGCAAATCGGCGATGACGGTTTCAACGGTTTCGCCGGTAAGATACGCGCGCGGCGCGGCTTCGCCCCAACCGGTCGCGCCGTCCGCCAGCGTCGCGGAAAATAAAACCGAATCCGCGCATCGCCGCTCGGCGAGCGCGTGCTTAAACGCAAACCGAAACGGAATGCGGACTTGATAAATGGTCGCGGAAGTGAAACGCATTGCCTTTTTCCGGCGGCGAAGTAAGGGTTGACGATTATGGATAACGGTGCCGCTTTTTCGCGCCAAAAAATAAAGCAGGGGCAAAAAATGCCCCTGCTTTTAGGTGGTGCCGCGGCGCAATTTACGCCACCGCTAAGTTGTCCAACAGCGCGGCTTCGTGTTTGGTGAGGACTTTGTCCACGTCGAGCAACATAATCACTTTTTGTCCGGTTTTGCCGACGCCGAGAATAAATTCGGTGTCCAACGTCGTGCCGAAGTTCGGAGTGTTTTCGATTTGTTCGGCTTCGATGTTGGTTACCTCCGAAACCTCGTCAACCAAAATGCCCATCGTCGTGGAAGTCAAATTGTCGCGCGGCACTTGCACCACGATAATACAGGTCTTTTCCGTGCCTTCCTGCGTCGCCAACGAAAATTTCGTCCGCAAGTCGATGACCGGAATCACCTTGCCGCGCAGATTGATGACGCCGCGCATATAGTCCGGCGTGCGCGGGACGCGCGTGATGTCCATCAGTCCGATGATTTCCTGCACTTTGAGAATCTCAATGCCGTAGGTCTCGTTCTGCAACACGAAGGTCAAATACTTGCCCGCGCGTTTGTCGTCTTTCGCCGCCATTATGCTCCCTCCTGAATGAAAAATTTTTTCGGTCGCCGTTGCGCGCAACGGTCGCGTCATTGTGTATTTTTCACCGGTGGGCGCAAGCGGTTGGCGGCGGCGGTCGCAATTAAAAATTACAAATTAAAAATTAAAAATTGCGGAGTTTGATTGTCAAATTCGCTTCGCGCAATTTTGATAATCAATCCATAATTGGTAATTTTTAATTTGTAATTTTTAATTGCCCCTTTACTGCCAATTCACAAAACTGACCGCCGCGGCGCGTTCGTTCAGCGCGTTCTTCAGACCGGCGATTTCCGCGTCTTGCAACACCCGCGAAGTCGCGTTGCCGCCGCCGGCGATGAGCGGATAATTCGTCAAATACACCACCGCTCTGCCGGTCAAATTCCGCAACGCCCGCACCAACGCCGGAAAGTCCTTCTCCACTTCCAACAACGTCGCGGTCGCGTTGAAATTCCGCTCGGCTTCGATAATCACATAGCGCACGCCGCGCGGCGTGTCGTAAGCCGTCAACAAATATCCGCGCTCATTCGGCGCGCTCGGCTGAAGAGCGGCGACCGGCGCGAGTGCCGCCGACGGCGCGGCGGGATGCACACCGCCGTAAGCGGCGGCGAATTGCGGCGGTAAATCTTCATCGACCGACCGCGTCCACGGGCAATCGAGCGCCGGCACGCCGAAGCGCGGGCTGAGCGGCACCAAGCCCTGCCGACGCGCGCACTGATAGCCGGTTTGCGCGTAAGCGATTTTCGCGGCGGGCGTCGCCGGCGTCGCGGACGCGGCAAACGGGTCGGCGAGCTGATAAAATTGATTGCAAACCGTGTATTGCGGCTGGGACGGCGCAATCGTCGCGACCGGCGCGGCGATTTTTTTTGCCGGCGGAATGCCGTTGACGATTTCGTTACATTCATTCACGTAAAAAAGCGGCTGATGAGGTTTGCCGCCCGCGCCGGCGGACGCCCCACAGCCGCAACCGGTTGCCAGCGCGCTCATCGCGGCGGCGATAAAAAATCGTTTCATTGCGGTTCCCCTTTTTGTAGTATTGAAATTCAACCTAATCCGTATGCCATGCTTTAACGGACAAACGGCGGGGGAAAATTCAACTTTTTTGGTATAGAAATAACTTCTCGTATTATCGCCAACGGAATTTTCCCTCGCGGGGCAGTCCCGTTTTTTTATTGCGGCGCGGCGCGGCGAATGTCCGATAACATCAACCGTATTCCCCTCCATAGAGGGGAATTTAAGAGGAAATTTTATGTATCGAGAATTTTGGGGCATGGCGGCGCGACCGTTCACGGCGAGTCATTCGCCGGAGTGGTTTGTGCCGGTGGCGAGCGCGATGTTGGCGTTGACGAAAATCCGTTACGCCATTGCGGCGGACGCCGGCGTTTGCGCCGTGGTCGGCGCGGCGGGCGTGGGCAAAAGTGAATTGACCCGCCTTGCCGTCAACGATTTCGCGGGCAACGGCTGGGCGACGGCGTATCTCGGCAATCCGGCGGGTCCGCGCGACGAATTTTTCGGCTTGTTATTGCGCGAATTGGACGGACGGCGCGGCGACGCGAACTCGCCGCTCGAAGCGTTGACGGCGCGCATCACCGAAATCGCCGCCGCCGGCGGGAAAATTTTGTTGGCGCTCGACGACTTGCACAATTTGACCGACGCCGCGATTCTCGATGATTTGCGGATGTTGCTGAACATCGAACAGCGCGGGCAGGCGGCGATTAGTTTGCTGTTGAGCGGGCAGGCGCCGCTGTGGGGCAAACTCGCGGCGGCGAGCGAATTTGACGCGCGCGTGGCGATGCGCGTCAATTTGTTGCCGTTTTCCGAGGCGGAATGTGAAACGTATATGTTGCAACGGCTGAAGAAATCCGGTTGTCGGCGCGGCGTGTTTTCCAAAAAAGCGGCGCAGACGGTGGCGCAGGCGTCCGGCGGCTACGCGGGCAACATCAACCGGCTGTGCGAGTTGTCGTTGGTTACGGCGTTCGCGCTCGGTCAGGAAAAAATCCGCCCGGAAATCGTCGGCGCGGCGGCGCGGGATTTGGCGATGCCGGAAGACGCCTACCAAATGCGCGTCTATGACGAGGTCTGGGGCAATTACGCCGCGCCGGAAAAATTCACCGCGCCGGAAGAGGATATTTTGGCGACAGTGTGAGGAGAGAGTTTAGAGTTTAGATTTGAGAGAAGCGGTTTTGAGAATTTCCGACCGTCGCGCCCGGTCGGCACGAAATGTCGGTAGAAAATCCTTAAAACGCCCCGCACGGGGTGTGATGATGAATAACCGGCGGTGAAGCGGGCGTTTCGCCCGCGTAACCGCCGGATAACGCCGAAAATAAATTAGCCCCGCAGGGGCGAAATTATGAGCAGGCACCATACAAAATAATCCCGCCCCGTGCGGGGCGATTAGTTGGAAGTTGTAAGTTGCGATTCTTGACTTGCTTAAAATTGCTAATCCCTTAAATCCCTTCTTTAATTCGTCCCCGCCGACGTTTTCGGCTGAAGCATTTCCAAGTAATTATTTTCCGTGCCGTCATAGACAAACGCGGCGGTCGGCGCGCCGTCGGGATTGACGACGACGACGAGCGGCACGGTTTCGACGCCGAACGCTTGCAACAACGTGGCGTTCTGCAACGCGGTTTTTTCCGGAATTTCCGCGTCGTCGGCGACCACCAATTCGACTGGCACTAATTTTTCGGCGATATAAGCGGCGAATTTCGGCTCGGCGAGAATTTTTTCCCGCAACTCTTGGGATTTACCGTCGTCGTAAGTGCCTTTGCTCACGAACGCCAGCAACACTTGCCGATTGAGCGCGGCGGCGATTTGCCGCGCCTGCGGATAGTCGGTCAACCAGCCGCCGGCGTAAGACGGAGCGGGTTGAGCGAGCGCCTCCTGCGGCAACAACATTTCGATTAGTCCCGTCCACGTCGCCGCGTCCGTCGGCAAATAACCGACCGAGGTCAGCGGTTCGCCGTCCGGCGAGAGCAGGAAAATTTGCGGCACGCCGGCAACGCCGAATTTCTTAATCAACAATTCGTTCTGTCGGCGCGTCGCCGTCGGCAATTCGTGCAACTGCGGCAGGTCTAAATACAACAAAACGAATTTTCTCGCCGCCCATTGTTTGAAGGCGGGTTGCTCGAAAATCCGCGCGTGCATATCCATACACGGACCGCACCAATCACTGCCGGTGAAGAGCATCAAGACCATTTTATTCTCGGCGCGCGCGCGCCGGAGCGCCTCGTCGTAAGAAGTCAGCCAGCCGTCGGGCGTGATTGCCGGACGGATTTCGACGCCGCCGACCGTTACGGTTTCGGCTGGCGACGACGCGGAAAACTCGGCGGCGACGCTTAACGTCGTCAAACCGAGCGCCAGACCGAAATAATGAAATTTATTCATAAAAAAGACCTCGTGGAAATAATTACGAATTAAAATACGAAACCGTAGCGAAGCAATGGTTGGTGTGCTTTCCCAAGAGTTAAATATCGAAATTAAAAATGACTCTTTCAATCCGACAATTCGTCAATTACGGCGCGGTGTTTTTCGTTATGTAAAAATACAAAGTTAGTGCTAATAGTGTCCTCGGTCATTACCGAAAAACGTTTCAATTTCCGGTCAATTATCTCAAAACAGCCGTATCCTAATTCAGTCAGAAATTCTATAATATCATTCGGGTGGTAATTAAATTTTCTTGACCATTTCCTGAGCATTTCTAAAAATAATTTTGGTTTGAATGTATTCAGTGTTGTTTTCGCTCCCTGCATAACCATAAATTCCGCGCCTTCAACATCGCATTTAATAAAATCAAGTTTCGCTATACTGTTTTCGCCAACAAACGAATCTAACGTTGTAACTTTGCACGGAATTTTTTCGACATCACTCCTATCGAGCAAATTGACCACCGAAGTCGCTCCCGAAGCATCTTTATTGAAATGAAACTCCAATACCGTCGGCTCATTCCAAAAGCCATTCGCAAAAACCTCGATATTATGGCAGTCACTCAATTGAATGTTTCGCATCATTATTTGACGAGTTGGCGCTATCGGCTCAAATGAATAGACGATGCTTCGCGGGTAAGTTTTTGCGATATTTAACGAATACCATCCTATATTGGCGCCGATGTCAAAGACAATGTCATCCGTGCCTATGATATCAAGAATCATATTGGTTTCGTTAAATTCATAGGCACCGAAATTTAGGTTAGCATAAGGAACGTTCGGGTCGGCGGGATTACAGACAAAAGATATACCTCTATCCGTAGTCATTATTATTTCATTATTTTCAATAACAATTTTTTTAATTTCCGTCGTTCTGGTAAATTTTACATATTCATTTAGAACTGAATGAAACGCCACCATTCTCTTACCGTATTCATGTTTGATAGACAACGGATTATCCAATACCCGTTTTTCATTTTCAGCGGGTCTTTTTCGGGGGGGGGGGGGGGCATAAGTAACCTCCTTTTGTCTAAATGGTATTTGAAGTAAAAATGATTTCACGTTATCGGCAGAACTCATTCTGATTTAATCGGCAGAATTTTTATTGATGGGTAATACTCGGATATTGTGCCCGATACTTAGCCAGTAATAACTCCCGACATTCATCAATATCGTTATATTCAGTGTATAAATAATTCGGAAAGGAGCAGGTTGAACAAGGAGGATGTTCCGCCCGTTTCCCCGATAACTGCAATATCCATAAGTCGTTGAGTTTTTTGCCCTGCCAAACTTCGCTAAAAGTATTTTCCAACAAATTGCCAACGATTATCGCATCCGATCCGCAAAGAACATCGCCATTTGCTGAAATATACATTCGATAAAACGGCAAAAAACACACTTGTACTTCATGCGTTTGCGATGAGTATAACGTTCCGTCTTGTAACTGTGCCGTTCCTTGTTGTAAGCGAATCGCTCTTTCGGTCAGAATCACATCGCATATTGACCCGAACACCGCCAACAAATCTTCCTGTCGATAAGTAACACCGTCTATTCCCTCTATAATTTTTAGGCAAACCGTGCATTGCTTCTTATTCTCGTACAAAAACTTAATGTTTTTACGGAAATTTTCAAAATCCAATTTAACGCCGCAAACCCGAAAATAATCATCGGCGTTTAATCCTTGTAGCGATATCCTGATGTTATCAAGCCCGGCATCGATTAAAGCAAGTGATAGTTCGTTATTTAGCAACGCCCCGTTAGTTATCAATTGCACCTCGTCGGCAATAGATTTGGCTTTTTTAATAAACAATGGCAGGTCTTTATCTAACAGACCTTCCCCCATACCGCAAAAATTAAAAGTTTTAATCTTTTTGCTGACAACGCCTTCGCTGATTGACGCCAAATACATTTCCAAATCATCAATAATTTTACCAAAAGAATTAAATGTCATTCGCCGATACGGGGGGGGGGGTAACTGAGTGGCGACAATAGACACACTTGAAATTACAAGCAGTCGTTGTTTCAATTGATATAGTTATAGGCGCCGCCAATGGCAAACAATCTTTAAGATTCGAATTCGATTTTCGCCGATACCACGCATCAATCATCTTTGCCATCTCTCTCTCCTAAATAAAAATGGTTCAAGAATTGCAGAAAATTTATAGTGAACACGTCCTAAATCAAAACAGCCACGCCGCCAAACGCCCGACCCGCGAACCGCTACGCCGCCGCGCCTTATACTCCTCGTCCGTCAATTTTCGCTCGGGGCAAATGCGCTCGATAATGCCGTATGCCGTATCGAAGCCGTCGCGAATCGTCGGTATTTTCAAAACGCCCTCGTAATAACCGTCAATGTGCAAAATTTGATAAGCATAGTTAAGGTCGCGCGCCAACCGCCCGTCAATTTTCGCGGCGTTCTCGACGTAATACTTAATCGACTCGCGCTTGTTGCCGCGCGGCGGCTTCACGCCGCGCAACGAGAAAATCGCGTCCATCGCCAACAACACGCCCAAATACGCCGTGCCGCACGCGGTCGAAACATATTTTTTGTCAAGAAACCATTTGCCGTCCTGACCGGCTTTTTTCAAAGTGTCTTCGGCGTTGCGCAAATAACGCGCCGCCTCGTAATGCGCGTCCTGCTTCGCCGCTTCCTGCTCGTCTTTGATGGACATAACACCTCCATTGTTAGTTAGTTGGTAGTTTGTAGTGGTGGAGTTTGACGGTCAAAAATTCGCTTCGCGCGCGCTTGCGGATTTTGCCCATAAAAACTCCACCACTACCAACTAAAAACTACCGACTACCAACTCTCCGTAATTCGTAATTTTTAATTCGTAATTGCTTTTTACCGCGCTTCGCCGCGTTCGATGACGACCGCGTCGGGGTCGATGTCGTCGCCGAACGCCGAGCGCAACGTCGCGTCAAAGTTGTCGTGGAAAAAATGTCCGCCCAACCGGTTGCGGATTTCGTCGTTCAGCCAGTCGAGCAAATCCTTTTCGCCGAGGCGGACGGCGGGGGCGATAACTTCGGTTTCGCCGAGGTCGTCAAGGGACACGATAAATTCGTGATTGCGCTCCGCGAGCGGATAAAGCATTAAATTGTCCTGCGCCAGCGCCGCGCCCTCTCCTTGTTTCAGCGCCTCGAAACTGTCTTCAAAATCAACGTAGCGCCGCAGACGCGCTTGCGGACATTCGCGGCTAAAATACTTTTCCGCCGTCGTGCCGCTGTTGACAATGAGGTCTTGGTCGGCGAGTTCGGCGAGCGACTTAATCGGCTTTTTTTTCGGCGAGAGAACCCCTAAGCGCACCCGTAAATACGGCAGAGCGAACGCGACTAATTTGGCGCGCTCTGGCGTTACCGTTAAACTGGCGAGCAACACGTCGAACAAACCCGCGTGCAAATAAACTATCCGGTCGGCGTGATGCACCGGCACCAATTCGATTTTGTTCTCGTCGCCGAGCAAATCTTTCGCCAACTGCCGCGCCAAATTCACCTCAAAGCCGCGATATTTGCCCTGTTCGAAATAACCGAACGGATACGTGTCGGCAAGTATCCCGACGCGCAACAAGCCGCGCGTTTTGACGCGGTCCAACGACCCGTCGCCGCCCGCCGCGTAACCGGCGAACCACAGCGTCAACGCCACCAACGCCCAAAAGTATTTTTTCATTTTTTTGTCCCGTCGTTTTTTTGGGGGAAAGTAGTTGATGAAGTTGATAGTTTGTAGTCGGTAGTTTTTAGCGGTGGAGTTTGACGGTCAAAGATTCGCTTCGCGCCCGCTTGCGGATTTGCCAATAAAAACTCCACCACTACCAACTAAAAACTACCGACTACAAACTCTCTATTCGCAATTTTTAATTCTCACATAAACACCGCCGCGCTCAGCGGCGGCAGACCGCGTTCAAACAAACGTTGCAGAACTTTTTCGAGCGGCAGGGAGACGACGGTGGCAAAAATGCCGCGTTCTTCTAACCGCCGGACGGCTTCCGGTCCGATGCGACCGGCGACCACCATTTGGCAATCGGCGACCATACTCAGCGCCGCGGCGAAATTGTCCTCTTCATGCGCGCCGTCGCGGCACGGTCGCGGACTTTCGCGCACTTCCGCCGGTTGATAACCCGCCGCCGACAAAGCGTAAATCCGGTAGTAACGCGCCCGCCCGAAACATTCGTCAACGACGTTGCCGTCACTGGACGCAATCGCCACCCGTTGCGGTTTGATAAATTCTTTTGCCATCGGAAATAACCGTAGTTGCGGTAAAGTTGCGGTAAATAAAATTTGTAGCGGCTACTGTTGACAAGGTTAAGCATCGAGCGATTTTTTCCATTCGGCGAAATCGCTAAAAACGCGACTCATTCCGGTTGTGGGCGCGGAAATCTTGTCGGTGAACGGTTTGCCGAGAACTCCTTCTCGAAGCGCCGCCACGGTTTCCGCGTTCGGGACGTGCGCATAGCCGTATGAACAGATATACGGTTCATTGGATTTAGGCACGGCGGCGCGGCGAACAACCGGCGGGCGGCGTTTGCGGACTGCTAATGTGGCGGCGGTCATTTTTCCTACCCTTTGTGCTCACAATTTCTATCGGCGAATCGCGGGCAAAAAAAACAGATATCACCCATTGCAACCGCCCATCATAAAAGACGCGCTTTGACCGTCAATTGACGAATTTCGGCGCGGTGCGCTTATCGCCGCGTTCGCCCAATCAATCGCGATTTACGGTCTTGATAATCGCGCCGCAGTTTTATCAAATCCCCGCTTTGATTTTGTCGCGCTGGACACGGGGTGAATTTCGTATCCGGTGACGGGAACGGCGCCGGTGGAAAAAATCGCGCCGCGCGGCAATGTTTGTAATGGGATATGAAAGATGCCGTCGGTAAAAACGCGGCTCCGCGAGCCGTCCATTTCTTGCCAACCGCGACCGCGTTTCTACAATGCGCCGTCTCATTTCAATCGACCGGTTTTCTAACTTTCTTTTTCGCGCACGGAGGCGCGTCCTCCGCGTCTGCGTGCAAAACAAAAAAAGCCAAAAACGGGTCTAATAAAAATTTCTTTTCACCTTTGAAAAATTCGGAGATGGCTATGGGCAAGAATGTGGCAATCGTCGGCATTACCGGCGTCGTCGGCGAAGAAATGTTGAACTGTCTTGAACGGCGCAATTTTCCGGTGGACGAATTGCGCGTGATGGCGTCGGCGCGGTCGGTCGGCAAAAAGGTCAAATTCCGCGACCGCGAATTGTCCGTCATCGAAGCCGCCGCCGAGGCTTTCGCCGGCATTGACATTGCGCTGTTCGCCGTCGAAGCCGACCAAGCCCGGCAATTCGCGCCGGCGGCGGTCAAGGCGGGCGCCGTGGTCATCGACAACTCGTCGGCGTATCGAATGTCGCCCGACTGCCCGTTGGTCGTGCCGGAAATCAATCCGCAGGACGCGACGCCGCGCGGCATCATCGCCAACCCCAATTGCTCGACGATTATTATGAACGTGCCGGTGTATCCCCTGCATCGCGTCAATCCGATTAAGCGGCTCGTCGTTTCGACGTATCAGGCGGCGAGCGGCGCGGGGCGTCCGGCGATGGAGGAACTCGCGGCGAACGCGCGCGCGTGGGCGGCGGGCGAAAATTTCACGCCGCGGGTGTTGCCGTATCAATTGTTTATGAACGTGTTCAGCCACAACGCCGACATCGGCGACAACGGCTACAACGGCGAAGAAATGAAAATGACGCAGGAAACGCAGAAAATTTTCCACGCGCCGGATATCCGCGTAACGGCGACGTGCGTCCGCGTGCCGACGTTGCGCGCGCATTGCGAGGCGGTGAATATCGAATTTTCGCGCCCGATGAGCGAACGCGAGGTCTATGAGATTTTGGCGACCGCGCCGGGGGTAACGGTTTTGGACGACCGCGCGCAAAATCGCTCGCCGCAACCGCTCGACGCCACCGGTCAGGGCAACGTGTTAGTCGGACGAATTCGGCAGGATATTTCGTTGCCCGATAAAACCGGCATCGCGCTCTTTGTCGCCGGCGACCAAATTCTCAAAGGCGCAGCGCTGAACGCGGTGCAAATTGCGGAGTTGATAATTAGACCTGTTCGATAACCAAGAGTGAGCAAATGTTCGTGTCTAATTTTTCGTGCCGCAAGGAAAAATGACGAAGCAATACCGAGAGTATTGCAAGGAATTTTGACGCGGCGGGACGGAAAATTAGCCGAAAATTTGCCGCGAATTGGTTGTCGAACAGGTCTATTAAGTAAGCAGTGGACAAAACGGCGCCATTTCGGCGGCGATTTATCGCCGGCGATTGCCGGGCGGCGAAGCCGCCACGAAAATCAATGCGGCTAAAGCCGTTTTTTTTCACCTCGGCAGCCCACGCGGAAGCGTGGGGCGATTAACCGCCACTCGCGAATTTGAATTTGTCCACCGCCCACTCGCCGCTTCGCTTATTGCTTGTCGCCGTGGCTTCGCCACAATCACCGTGTTTTATCGAGGTCGCAATGGAAAAATTTTTGCGCTATCAAAAAGTGGTCGGAATGCTCACGGCGGCGCTCGTGGCAATCGGCACGTTGGTTTTGTTGTCGCTGTTGCCCGCGAACTGGGGCTACGCGCTTGGTTTGCTGTGGGGCGGCATCGGCGGACTAATCGGCTATCGTCTAAAAGTGCTTGCCGTCGTCGAAATTGCGCGCAATCCGCAAGCGAAGAAAAAAAATCCCGCGAAAGTCGGCTTTCAGCAAGTCGTCATTTTGCTCTTCTTTATGATTGTCGCCGGCGTGCTCAATTATTTCGTCGGCAAACCGCAATTCGCGCACGACGTTCTTAGTTTATGGACGACGCTTGCCGGCTTGGTGTTGCCGAATCTCGTGTTGGTCGCCGACGCCTTGCTTCGCCCCGCCGCGTTGGAACCGGCGGCGAACGACGGAGAACGCCAATCTTGATTTACGCGAACGGTTGCTAAACGCGGCGGCTTATTCTATTTCAATTACTTCGCGGTGCATCCGGGCAAAAAAAAGAGGTTGTCAAACAGGTCTATCGGTAGTTTTTAATTCGTAATGATAAGGACTCCCCAATGAAAAAAATCTTGCCGTTGATGCTCGCGTTCGCCACGGTCGCGCCGGTGGTCGCCGCCGAAGACCCGATGGACGCGCCGATTCCGGTTTATATGTGGGGCTTGGAATTTTCCCACACGCCGATTTTTTACGCCGGCGTTTGTGCGCTCATCTTGGTCGCCGTTTGCTATTGGTGGAGTCGCGGGTTGTCCAAAGAAAAACCCGGACGCGGGCAGGTCTTTCTCGAAATGCTCATCCGCCAATTCGACACCCTGACGACCGACGGCTTCGGCACCAAAAAACGCGGGCGCGTTTATCTCGCGTGGCTGACGACGCTGTTTATGTTTATTTGGGCGTGCAATATGACGGGCTTGTTTCCCATCCCCGCGTGGCATATCGGCAATTTTCCGGTGCCGTCGCCGGCGGAACCGACGGCGAACGTCAACACGACCATCGGGCTGGCGTTGCTGTTCGTCTTTTTAATCGGACACGGTTCGTCGATTTACTATCAGGGCTTTGTCGGCTACTTGAAAGAAGCGTATTTGTCGCCCGGCGGCGCTATCGGGTGGGCGATGTCCGGCTTGAACGTCGTCAGCAAAGTCGCGGAAGTCGTGTCGATTTCCTTCCGTTTGTTCGGCAACATTTTTGGCGGCTCGGTGATTATCGCGGTCGTGTCCAGTTTGGTGTATTACTTGGTTTTACCGATTGGTTTGTTCGGCTTCTTCGGCATTTTCGTCGGCACGATTCAGGCGTTCGTCTTCACGATGCTGGCGCTGACCTACATCGCGTCCGGCGCGACGGAAGTTAGCGAAAACAAAGACGAAAGCGAAGCGGCGTGAGGACTATTGAATTAACAATTAAGAATTAAGAACTTATCCGCATATCAAACTAATCGGCGGTTTGCCCCGTAGGGGCAAACAGCCGACGGTCCAAGATGCGGACAGGTTGTTAGTGTTCCGATTTTTGCATCAAACGACTACACAACTTTTTGGCGCGCGTAACCTGAGTTTGTAATTTTTAATTGCTTTAACTCACCATCAGGGAGTAAACAATGGATTTAACTTTGACCAATTCGGCGGCGTTGTTCGGCTCGGCGATTGCGATGGGCTTCGGGGCGCTCGGCGCGGGCGAGGCGTTGGGGCAGGTCTGCGTCGGGTCGGTGCGCGCGATGGCGACGCAACCGCAACAGAACGGCTCGCTGTTGCGCTCGATGTTGATTGGACAGGCGATTGCCAGCAATCCGTCGATTTTCGCGCTGGTGATTGCGATTTTGTTATACACCTTCGGCGTGCAGGAACTGTCGCCGGCGGTCGCCAATAGTTTGGTGTGCGCGGCGGCGATGTTGGGTTCGGGCATCGCGGTCGGCTTCGGCGCGATTGGTTCCGGTTCCGGCAACGGGCGTATCGGACAAGAAGCCGTCATCGCGATGGCGCGCTGTCCGCGCCACACCAGCCGCTTGACGGTGATGATGGTGGTCAGTCAAGCCGTCGCCAGCAATCCGTCGATTTTCGCGTTAGTCGTGGCGGTTTTGTTATACACGATGGGACTGCACGCGCCGGACGGCGGTTTGGCGAATAATTGGGCGTATGCGGCGGCGTTAATCAGCGCGGGCATTGCGATTGGCTTGGGCGCGATTGGCTCCGGTTTGGGCAACGGCTGGAACGGCGGCGACGCGATGGACGCGATGGCGCGCTGTCCCGAACAATCCGGCAAAATTACGATGATGATGTTGGTCGGACAGGCGGTCGGGCAAACGCCGGCGCTGTTCGCGTTAGTCATCAGTTTGATTTTGATTGTCGAGAGCGGCGAGTGTTCGCGCTATGTGGATTTAAGCGACCAAATCGCGCACACCGGCAGGTTGCTCGGAATGGGCATTTCCATCGGTTTCGGCGCGATTGGCTCCGGTTTGGGCAGTAGCGACATCGGCGGCAAACTGTGCAAGGCGTTGGCGCGGGCGCCGCAAATATCGGGCAAACTGAACAACGTTTATTTCGTCGGCGTCGGCGTTTCCCAGTCCTGCGCGATTTACGCCTTCGTGATTTCCCTGCTATTGATGTCGGCGAACTAACCAATTAACAATTAACAATTAACAATTAACAATTAACAATTAACAATGCACAATTAACAATTGAACCGCGCCCTACCGCGTCAACTGCCAATAGCCGACATCCTGCCACGCGCCGAATTTGTAGCCGACCGCCGGAAAATAGCCGGTTTTTTGGAAGCCGAATTTTTCGTGCAAACGGGCGCTCGCGGGATTCGGCAGACCCAAACAAGCAATTACCGCGTGAATCTCCGGCGGTAGCGCCGCTAACCAGCCGCGCAATAATTCACTCCCGTAACCGCGCCGCGCGCAATCCGAGCGCAGGTAAATCGCGTTTTCGACCGTGAAGCGATACGCCGAGCGTTGATGAAACGGATGTCCGTAGGCGTAGCCGATAATTTCCCCGCCGACTTCGAGCGTCAGCCACGGCAGTCCTGCCGCTTCGCGCCGCCGCGCCGCCATTATCGCCGCGTCAACCGGCGCTTCTTCAAACGTAACCGCCGTGTTGAGAATATAGTGATTGTAAATCGCCGCGAACGCGGCGGCGTCATCGTCGGTGGCGGGGCGAAGCATTTTCCCAATTCTCCGGTTAGTCAAAGCGGAACGAAATTAACAATTAACAATTAACAATTAACAATGGTGGAGTTTGACGATTAAAAATCGCTCCGCGAAATTTTGACCATCAAATCCTCAATCGTTAATTTTTAATTGTTAATTGTTATTTGCTCTTTGCCGCGCCGCTCGGATAATGCGCCGTCTTTGGTCGCGGAGGATTTTGCCGATGAGTATTTTCAAGGCGTATGACATTCGCGGGACGTATCCTAACGAAGTCAACGAAAATGTCTTTCATAAAATCGGGATGGCGGCGGCGAAAACGCTGTTCGGCGTCGGCGCGCCGCAACGCCGCGTCGTCGTCGGATACGACGCGCGCGTCAGCAGTCCGCAACTCGCCGACGCGCTCGTCAAAGGGTTGCTCGCCGCCGGCGTCGCCGTTACCGAAATCGGACAAGTCAGCACGCCGATGTTGTATTACGCGACGACGGCGCTGAAAACCGACGCCGGTTTTCAAGTAACCGCCAGCCACAATCCGGGCAACTATAACGGGCTGAAAATCTGCCGCGCCCAAGCCGCGCCGGTGGGCGCGACCGACTTGGAAGCCCTCGAACAAAACGTTCTCGCCGCCGACCCCACGCCCGCCGCGCAAGCCGGCGCCGTGGCGGCGAAAGACATTGCCGCGGATTATTTGGCGATGTTGACGCGCTACATCGACAGCATCGCGCCGCTGACGGTCGTCGTTGACGCCGGCAACGGCGTGATGGGCGAATTTTTGCCGCCACTGTTCGCCAAGTTGCCCTGCGAATTATTGCCGTTGTATTTTGAGCCGGACGGCAATTTTCCCCATCACGAACCGAATCCGTTGGAAGCGCGTAATTTGCGGGATTTATGCGCGAAAGTGTCGGCGACCCGCGCCGATATCGGCGTGGCGTTCGACGGCGACGGCGACCGCGCGGTGTTCGTCGATGAGACCGGCAAAATTATTTCCGGCGACCTGATTACGGCGATTTTGGCGCGCGAGGCGTTGCGACGTTGCCCCGGCGCGGCGATAATTTACGACCTGCGCTCGTCGCGCGTCGTCGCCGAAGAAATCGCCGCGCTCGGCGGGCGACCGGTCGTCAGCCGCGTCGGCCATTCGTTTATCAAGCAACTGATGCGCGACGAAAACGCGGAATTTGCCGGCGAATTGTCGGGACATTTTTATTTCCGCGAATTGTTCTGCGCCGACAACGCGGAACTGGCGATGTTGGCTCTGCTCCGCGCCGTCAGCCGCAGTCCGCAGAAAAAATTGTCCGCGCTCGTCGCGCCGTTACAGCGTTACGCGGCGACCGGCGAAATCAATTTTACGGTGAATAATCCGCAGGAAAAATTGGCGGGCGTCGAACAACATTTCGTCGATGAAGGGGGCGCGGAAATTTCGCGTCTTGACGGCTTGACGGTGAATTTTCCCGATTGGTGGTTTAATTTGCGCGCGTCGAACACCGAGCCGATGTTGCGCTTAAATTTGGAAGCCGCCACCGCCGCCCGGCGCGACGAAAAACAACAGGAAGTCGAGAAATTGATTTTTGGGTAGGATTTCGTTTTTAATTTTTTAATCGGAGAGGGCAAATGAAACGTCATTTTACGCTGATCGAACTGCTGATTGTGGTGGCGGTGATTGTGGTCATCGCGGGGTTGGTAATGTCGAGTGTCGGCTATCTCCGTAAAGTCGCGAAACGCAACCAAGCCCTCGACGATATTCATTCTTTCTACAACGCGCTCGAAAAGTTCAAATTCAAATACGGGGTTTATCCGCAAGAAAGCGACGCGAGCGTCCTTTCCGCCACCGTTCACATATCGAAAAAATTAGTTGACCAATTGGATAAAGAGGGCGGTTTTGCGCACCAGTCGCAAGCCGACGCGAACGGAGGACTACGCGACCCGTGGGGAGAGTTGTATCAGGTAATAATTCCTAACCCAGAAATTTCACAAGCCGACTTTGACGGCAAGGTGCCGACAGATGATTCAAAGTTAACTAAAGCAAAATACCAGCCGAGCGGCGTCTATGTCTATTCGTCTGGCGGCGATGCGACCAAAGAAACCGAATGGGTCTATGAACGCCAAAGCGAATAAGAAATTTTCGGCAAAAATACGAAATCGCGGAATGAAACGAACCGACTAACGTCGCGACCGCTAATTTACTATCGTGCCGGCACGCGCCGTCAACCACAAGACCTATCGGCAAGCCGTTGCCAGCGGTCAACCCACTGCGCTTGACGCCTAACTTACCGCGAGCGGTCGGATTGCGTCCATTCTTTTTCCCGTCGAGCGGTGCTTTGGTCATCGCGCCGTCAAGGGAAAGCCAAGTCCAATCAAGTGAAATCTTGCCGCCAATGATGAAAAAATCCTCGCCAACACAACAATTTCTAGGCGCTTATTGTCAGGAGGAAAAACTATGCGTAACGGCGTCGGCGTTTTAATGGGCAGTTATTCGGATTTTCCGCAAGTCGAAAGCGTGATTATCACCTTGCGCGAGTTTGGCGTTCCCTTTGAAGCCAAAGTCGCGAGCGCGCACCGCACGCCGGAAATCGTCAAGGAATGGGCGACCACCGCGCCGGAGCGCGACCTCGGCGTGCTTATCGCCGCCGCCGGCGGCGCGGCGCACCTCGCGGGCGTCGTCGCCGGTTTCACGATTTTGCCGGTCATCGGTCTGCCGATTGGCGGCACGGCGTTGTCGGGCTTCGACAGTTTATTGTCGATGGTGCAGATGCCGGCGGGGATTCCGGTCGCCACGGTCGCCGTCGGCGGCGCGATAAACGCCGCGCTGTTAGCCGTCCAAATCCTCGCCGTCGGCGACGACGCGCTCGCCGCCAAACTCCGCGCCCACCGCGAAAAAATGCATCAATCCGTCGTCGATAAAGACGCCTTGTTGCGCCAAAAAATAGGCTTAAACCGCTGAAAACACGGAAAAAACGGGCGCAAAAATAAATCTTTTCCGCGCTTGTCGGCGCAAGTGCGCACAAGATATAGTGTTACAACTTTAACCGCGAGCATATCTTGTGTTTTTGCAAATTTTCGCTTGCAGTTGTCCGATAAAAGTATAAATTCCGCGCCCCGTTGCGGGTTGACCCGCGAGCGTATTTATCTAACGAAGGAGAAAGCAATGACTGTGCACGTGTATGGAAAAAAGGGTTGCGGCAAATGCGAAGCGGCAAAGGACAAACTGCGGCGTTTAGGGTTTGATTACGTCGAGCACACCTTGGCGTATCACGTCGCGCACCACGACAACTGGCGCAACGACAACTCGGTCGAAGTTATGGCGGCGCACACGCAGTTGGACACGATGCCGCTCATCAAAGTCGGCGACCAAATCACCGATTACCCGAACGCGATGAAAATTCTGAGAAATTGTCCGTCGCCGGTCGCGACGACGGCGGTCGCAAGTTAAACATAAAGCAGTTAAAGTTAAGAGATTAAAACGGGCAACCCAGTGATTAGGTTGCCCGTTTTTTTTGGGTAATCGCTCTAATTACGAGTTACAAGTTAAAAATTGTGGAGTTTGCTTCTCAAATTATCGGCACCATAATTTGGCGAAAGGTTATTCACGCCGACCTCAAAGCATTTTCAATGGCAATTCACGGCGGAGCGTCGCCGCGTCGCGGAATTGAACGGCGGACATACCGACCGCGCGCGCGCCCGCCACGTTGTCGGCGCGGTCGTCGATAAACAGGCAATTTTCCGGCGGTTCGTCAACGTTGGCGGCGGCACGTAAAAACGCCGCCGCCGCCGGTTTCAGGACGCCGATTTGGAAACTTAACGTCGGGCGCAAAAAAGTTTCTTTTATCCACGGAAATTCGCGCCCGATAAATTCCCAGTGCCACGGGTCGGTGTCCGACAACAAGCCGAGTTTTACTTGACCGGCGGCGCGGAGTTCGCCGACTAATTCGCGCATACCGGGCATCGGCGAAAAAATTCCCGTCCACGCGGCGTGAACTTCGGCGAACGACAACGCCACGCCGAATTTTTCGCCCAGCGCGACGTGAAATTTTTCCGGCGTGATTTCGCCGCGATTAAACGCCTGAAATTGCGGGTCATCGGCGGCGGAAAATTTGATGATTTCGTCAAGCCGCAACTGCGGAAACCGCGCGGCGGCGCGCGACGGGTCAATCGTTACCAGCACGCGCCCCAAATCAAAAATCACCGCCCGTATCGTCGCCATTTTCTCACATTAAAGCAAAGAGAACTTGTCCACGAATTAGCACGAATTAAGCCAATTTTCACGAAACCGAGCGAAGCGAAGGTTAGTGTGCTTTCCAAATTTTGCCTCTCACAGAGGCACAGAGACACAGAGTTCCAACAGAGAAAAAAACGAATAATTACTCTCATCTTTTTCTCTCTTCTCTCTCCGTGCCTCTGTGGCTCTGTGAGAAATCTCTTGCTCTTAAATTCGTGTTAATTCGTCTAATTCGTCTAATTCGTGAAAATTCGTGGACAAATTTCTGATTACTGATGATTGCCGAACCGCTCGCATCAATCGCCGAGGTCGTCGGAGGGATGGTGAAAAATCGGACCCGGCACCACGCGCGTCGCGGCGTTCGTGCTGTCGGCGCTACTCGGTTTCGGCAATGTAATCGGCTTAATCCAATTTTCCCGCGAGGCGGGTTGCTCGGCGGTTGAAGTATTGGACGAAGCAACGGGCGTAACATTACGCGGCGGCGGCGGATTCAACGGCTCGGCGAAAGGCGCGGTTTCCGGGATTTCGTTGATGGTCGGCGCGGCGGGGGCGGCGGCAGTTACCGCCGGCTCTGCCGGCTTTGCGCGGCGCCGCTCACGGCGAGGTTGCGCGGCGGCCTGTTCGGCGTCCGTCGGACGCGCCGCGACAATGACGTCGTCGCGGTCTTTTTTGTAATTGACGACGCGGTCGTAGATACCGTCGCCGTCGGTGTCTTCTTTTTGCCACGCGAGCGTGCCGTCTTTGTTGAAACTGCGATAGAGGTCGCGCTGTCCGTCGCCGGTGGTGTCGCGCTCTTCGGTGTAAAGCCGCCCGTGGTTGTCGTAAAAACGCCACACGTCGATGGCGTAACCGCGCGCGCCGGTGGCGAATTCTTCCGACGCGACAAGACCGTTGCGATAAAAAGCGTTACCCTGCCAGCCCTCGGCACTCGTCGTCGGACGCATCGCCAAACTTTCGCTCGACGCGCACCCGCAAACGCCCGCCGCCGCCAATCCCCAACCGAGAAAATATCGCCTCATTTTTTTATCCCCCCAATTATCATTCATATCTTCGGTGTATCGGCTGTTGCGCCGAAAAAAATCCATTAAAAAAGGCGCGCCGGCGAGCGCGCCTTTTGAAAAGTGTGGCGTTGAAAGTTAAAAATTGAGTATTGAGATAGATGGCGGAGGCGAAAATTTCAACGCTTAACTTTCATTATGCGGCGGTGTCTTTGCTTTCGATTTCGCGGAGGCGCGTCGCTTTGCCGACGCGGTGGCGCAAGTAATACAATTTGGCGCGTTTGACGCGACCGTGCCGTTTGGCGACGATTTTTTCGACGCGCGGACTGTGCAACGGGAAAATCCGCTCGACGCCTTCGCCGGCGATTAAATGGCGCACCGTGAACGCTTCGTTGATGCCGGAGCCCTTGCGCGCGATAACCACGCCGCTGAAAACCTGCGTGCGTTCTTTCTCGCCTTCGACGATGCGGCAATAAACGTCAACCGTGTCGCCGACCCGAAACTTATCGTTGCTCCGGTCAAGCAAATGCGTGCGGTCTAATTCTTGAATTAACGGATGGCTCATACGCGCTCCTTTCTAACTCTGGTTTTTAGCGGGCGGGACGACGACGAAAACGCAACATTGTAGCGGCGGCGGACAACGCCGCAAGTAGTGAGCGGCGGGCGGCGGGCGGTGAAAAAACAATTAACAATTAACAATTAACAATTAACAATTC
>BNUQ01000021.1 GCA_025997475.1 Planctomycetales bacterium | reverse complement strand
AATACACAAAATCGCGCGTCTCCACCAACGTGTCCACACTGCCAATCGCCTGATGAACTTCCGACCGGCAATTCAAACCTAACATCGTAAAAATAAGGTGCACGACGGTTTGGTAATAGCGTTCTTCTTTGACGATAATTTCGTGCGGAATCGAGGCGAAAAACGGCGGCAATAATTCCATCGCGGCGGCGGGCTTGCCGTCGTAAATCGCGTCGAGTAACTTGGTCAACAGCGCGTCGCGCCCCTCGCGCCCCACCCGCAAAACGTCCTCCATCAACGCGCCGGCAAACGACGCCCGCACTTCTTCGTTCGGATAATCCAAAACGAACGACTGCCGCTCCGCCTTGTAATCGCGAATCGTCAAATAACCCGATTGATACAACACCACCGTCGCGTTCATATTCGCGATGTCAAATTTTTGGAAACTGCGCTCATCGACCCGCCAATGCTCCAAATTCAATATGTCGATTTTTTGCTCGTTAATCAGTTTCAACAAAAACGTCGGCGTGCCGGTGTTATACCAATACGACGCGAAATCGCCCGCGCTGTCGAAGTGCAAGAGCAAGCCGAACGGATTGTAAATCGTCAACTCTTTTTTGGAAAAACGATAGCCGTTGTAAAAATTTTTCAGCCGCGCCAGATAAGCGGCGCGGTCTTGCTCGGCGGCGCAAATATCAATTTCCGGCGCGAAATTCGCTTCGACTTCTTCTTGCGTCCAACCGCACAAGTCGGCGTAGCGCGGGTCGAGCGTCAAATCTTTAAGGTGGTTCAAATCGGAAAAAATACTGACTTGCGCGAATTTGGTTACGCCGGTGATAAAGACGAAGCGCAGATGCTCGTCGGCGGGTTTCAACACGCCGTAAAAACTTTTTAGCGCCGAGCGCAATTCCTGATGTTTTTCCGGCGCGTCGATGGTTTCGAGCAACGGCTTGTCGTATTCGTCGATGATGACCACGACGCGCTCGCCGCAAGAACGGTGCAAATCAAAAATCAGATTCTTGAATTTTTCCGGCGGATTGTCGCCGCGAATTTCCACGCCGCCGACAATCGCCGCGTTGGTCAATTCGTTATTGAGCATCGAAGATAATTCGGCGGCGCCGAGGCGATAATCGCCGGCGTTGAGGTCAAGGCGAATAACCGGATGTTTTTTCCATTCCCAATCGAGCGAGTTGAGCGCCAGCGCGGCGCCGCCGACCGTGCCGTCGAACAGTTCGCGGCGAGCGGAAAAAATCGCGTCGAGCGTCGCGCAAGTCAGCGACTTGCCGAACCGGCGCGGACGCGATAAAAACACGGCGGCGGCACTGCCGGTGAGCAATTCGTGAATCCTCGCGGTTTTGTCCACATAAACCGACTCGCGCTCGCGAATTTTGGCGAAATCCTGAATACCGATAGGCAATAAGCGTTTCATAAAGTTCCTGCTGATTAAGAATGCGGCGGCGCTATATTTGTTACTCGGTGCCGCGATAGAACTGCGATAGCAGATCAGGGTAATGAATAGACCTGTTCGATAACCGCCGAAATAAAAATGGGCAAGCGGGGGCATCGTTTCGACAAAATCAGGTTTTCTATATTCGCCGAGGAACTTGCTGTCCCGACAATGCTTTCGAAGTTTATTTTTATCGTAACATCAATAGTTCAAGTGCATTACATGTTAAAAATCTGACGGTTATCGAACAGGTCTAATTAACGAGGTGGTGTATTATCCCCGTAATTTTTCTCTGATTTTCATTTCGCCGTCGGTGATGATTTTTACGCCGTTACCGATGATTTTTTTGGTTGATCGCACCCGCTTGACGAGTAAATCCATACCGTGTAATTCCAAACTCGCCGCTTGGTCGCTTCCCCACATTGTATGGTCAAGCGTTATATGCCGCTCAATCGCGCAGGCGCCGTAAATCGACGCTATTTGCGACGGCATCAGTTCCTGTTCATGTCCGCTGTAACCGACCAAACAATCATAGCGCTCTTTCAGTGTCCCGATAACCGACAAATTTAATTCGTCAAGTTTGGCGGGATAAGTTGAATTGACATGAAACAACAAATAATTTTTCGTCAAATGTTTTTCCAACAAGTTGACGGCGGCATCAATTTCTTCCAACGTGGACATTCCGGTCGAGAGAAAAACCGGTTTCTCGAGTTTGGCGCTTTCCTCGACTAATTCGAGGTCGGTTATTTTCGCCGAAGGGATTTTGATGAACGGCGTCTTGTATGCCGCTAAAAATTCCAACGACGGCAAGTCCCATACCGACGCCGTCCACGTTAACGGTTTTTCGCGGCAATAGTGGTCGATAATATCGTATTCGGCTTTTTGAAATTCGACGCGGCGGCGATACGCCAAATAAGTCATCTCGCCCCACGGAGTTTGCCGCAACACGCTTTTTTGTTTCTCCGGCACGCAAATGTCCGGCGTCCGTTTTTGGAACTTGGCGCAATCCCAATCGGTGGCAAACGTGGCGTCGAGTAATTTTTTCGCCGCCTGCAAGTCGCCGTTGTGGTTGATACCGATTTCGGCGATGAAATACACCGCCTCATTGTCGCCGACCAAACGGTCGCCGAGGTTAATTTGCCGATTCATATTGGACTCCTAAGTAAAAAATGCGACCGTTTATTCCACGCCTAAATACGCCACCACCGTGTCGCATTTGCCGACGGCGGCGAGCGCGGCGGCGTAAGCGTCATTCAGCGCGGCGCCGTCAAGAAACGCCCATTGCGAATGTCCGCCGGGTTTGCCGCGCGCCAACCAATACAAATGATTCGACAAAGGATAGCGCTGTTCTTGTTTGACGGCGATGACTTGCAAACCGGATTTTTTCGCGAGTAAATTCAGCGTCGCCGCGTTATACAAATACAAATGAGCGCTCCAATAAGTAAATTCGGCAAACGCCGAACTGCGATATAGCGTCAACAAAACGTCGTCCGCATTCGGCACTTCGACGATAATTTTGCCGTTGGGTTTCAGTTTCTGTTTCATTTGGGCTAAAATCGCGAACGGGTCTTTAAGATGCTCCAAACAGTGAAACAGAAAAATCAAATCCACCGATTCCGATAATTCGTCCAAATCGTGAAATACGGTCAAATTATTTTGCGCGAAATGCGGACGCAACCGCCGTTCCAATTCAATGCCATAAACGCGGTGCGCCGCTTGGCGAGCGCGGATTAAAAATCCGCCGGCGCCGCAACCAAAATCCAAAATATCCTTATTTTTACAGAGTTCGGCATAAGTCGCATAGCGGCGGTCGTCATCGGTCGCTGAATTTTTCAACCAGCGGTCTAAATCATTTTGGGCGCCGTCGGGATGCATCCCCGATGCTTCATAAAACGTTTCGTCGATATGCGCTGTCGAGGACAAACAGACCAAACCGCAATGTTCGCATTCGAAAATCTCCAACGTAGGATTGTCGCGAACCTTGCCTTCGCGTTTTCTAAAATCACGGCTATCGCACAGCAGACAGCGTAAGTCGCGGGGAGGGGGGGGGGGCATTTTTACCTTTCAAAAAATTTTATCATTACAACATTTCAGTAATCGCGCGAATTACGCCTTCACCGCCGTTGCGCTCAACAACCGTGATGCCGTCAATACTTTTAATTTCCGGCGCCGCGTCGCGTGGACAAAAAGGATGACCGACGGTGCCTAACAATTCACGGTCGTTGATTTCGTCGCCGACAAACGCGGTTTCCGCCAAAGTTATTCCCAATTCGGCGCAAATTTTCTGCGCGGCGGCGAGTTTTCCGCCGTCGCGCGCGCCTTGCACCGCATAATCAAGACGCAATTTTTGCGCTCGCCGCGCGACGAGTTCGCGGTTTTCCGAAGTGATGATGCCGACTTTAATGCCCGCCGCGCGTAACAGTTCAAAAGCAATACCGTCACGCGTATTGAATTTTTTCAGTTCGTCGCCGTTCTCGGAATAATACATTCCGCCGTCGGTTAAAACGCCATCGACATCGGATAAAAATAATTTGATTTTTCCGCGCGGCGCTGGACAAACATATTTGCGCATCAGTTGTTCAAGGATTATCCAATCGTCGCTTTCGTCAATTTCCGGCGCCGTCCACGCGGGCATTTCGTAGATGCCGATTTTACCGCCCAAACGATTATTATCGCGCTTAATGCCGCCCACCGTGTAAATGTAAAACGCGCCGTTTTCCATTAGTTGCCCGCCAAAATCTTGACGGCGGGGACGAGCGCGATAATCGTAATTTTTCGCGCTCCCGTCTTCGTTCCAGAAAAATCGATAATCGCGCACGCACGAAATCAGCGAGTCAAACGCTTTTTCCTGCCGCCATTGCAACGCACCGACAAAATCGCGCGTCTGGGTCAACGGCGCCGTCGCTTGCGCCAAAATAAAAATATCGTCGTCCGCGAGGTCGCTTTGTTCGAGATATTCCAACATCACGCTTTCGGTCGAAGCCGTCGCGGTAGCGTTTTCGGGACGGCGCCGATAGATTTTCGTTTGCGGAAAACCGAAAGCGGCGACGACTGCGGCGATTTCGTCGTCGTCGGTGGCGACAATGATTTCATCGATCGCCGCGGCGCCGGCGAGCGCGGCGACCGTCCAATAAATCAGCGGCTTACCGCACAGCGGTTTAATGTTTTTACGCGGGATTGACTGACTTCCGCCCCGCGCGGGGATAAACGCGATGGTTTTCATTTTGATGCCTGTAAATTCATGTAATCCCAACACCGAATACTACAATAAGGTATTTTTTCGATGCCATCTCGCACTTGCACAAAATGCTCATGCATTTTTTCGCCGTTGTATATTTCGCGAATCGTTTGTTCCCTTAAATCGCCGATAACGTGATTGTAATCATAATCAAAATTACAAGAGCATATTCCATTCCAATTGACGCAGAATTCTCCCGCGAGACAGGGCGGGTTTACAAACCTCGCTCTGGTTATCTGTTGCTTGGTTTTTAATTCGGTCAATTTTTGTTTTAATGAAGCATCAAGCCGAGTTTTTTCCGTGTCAATGTAGTCCAATAAAGTTTGCCCCACCGTAATAAAATCACAAATTTTTGCCATTTCGGTTTTAAATTTAGCGATGTCGGTTTCATTTTCGTAAGTGGTTGTCGTTGAAATATGCATATAAGGCGTCAATGAATTGCCGCGCATTTCATACATTTTAGCGATATTGCTAACCACTTGCTTAAAATTCGCTCCTTGCCGCATTTCACCATAACTTTTTGCGTCAACTCCCTGAAATGAAAACTTGATACTATCAAGCCCGGCGTCAAGCAATTTTTTTATCATTATCTCATCAAGCATAGTGGCGTTAGTATTCATGTGGACAAGATGACCGTCCGCTTTCGCTTGCGCGATATAATCAATCAGCCGTGGATGAAGCATTGGTTCGCCCCAACGAATGAAGCGAATCCCCATCTTCATTCCTTTTACTTCAGCAAGAATTTTATTATACAATTCATCATCAAAAAAACCTCTTTCACGTATTGAAACTCCGGTTCCGGTTGGACACATTAGACATTTTAAATTACAGGTGTTGGTTAGTTCCAGTTCCAAACACACAGGGAAGTCCTCCCCCCCCCCCCAATATATGCAGGTTTGTCAGAGTTAAGTTTGGCGTAAAAGGCGCTAAACGGGTTTTGGCGCGGCATAGTTTCTCCTTCGGTTAAGTGGAATAAGTAAAAATTTGGTGGCGACAATGATTTCATCGATCGCCGCGGCGCCGGCGAGCGCGGCGACCGTCCAATAAATCAGCGGCTTACCGCACAGCGGTTTGATGTTTTTACGCGGGATTGATTGACTTCCGCCCCGCGCGGGGATAAAGGCGATGGTTTTCATTATGATGCCTGTAAATTCACATAATCGTATCTTGCGACAAACAGCGGTTTCATTTTTATCGGCTTCTTTTTCGGCAAGGTAATTTCCAATTGTTTTTTATCGCGGGAGTTCACCGGCGAAATGACGGTTTTGCCGAGGCGGGTTTCAATATCCTGCCGCGCATTTTTTGCCACTTTGCCGCCGTCGCGCGCCACGCGCCGATTTCCCGCGAAATCATCCGGTCTTTCATTGCGTGAAATCGCCGTCGCGGTAACTTCCGCCAACATATTCAATACCAATTCGATATTCGTCATATTGTCGCGCAGGTTTTCTTTCGTGAGACGTTTTATTTTCTTGTAACCGCCGACCGTCATTCCGCTCCACGCCTTCGTCATTTCGTTGGTCAAAATCGCGTATTCTTTCTCGGTCGCAATGCCGCGTTCGCGCCACTCGTCGATTAATTCTTTGCGCATTTCAATCGTCTGCAATCGCTGATTTATCCAACCCTCGGTGTAGCCCTTGGCGCGGTAAAAATCGGCGCCGCGCAAGAGCGCTTTTTCCGGGTCGGCGATTTCGTTTAAGCGATCATTGCCGACTTGCGCCAACCACAGTTTAAACGGCTCGGCGTTCGGCGATGGAATCGACTGCACGAGCCGCAAAATGCCTTGGGGGTCGAGGACATCGGTTTCCCGCATTTTGCCGTCCTCGGCAAGCATTTTCAACCCGTGACATTTTGTCACGAGTTCACTTCCTTCCGCGTTGAGGCGTTGTTTCAATTTGCGCCAATACGCGCCGGCGTCTTTGGCGATCGAACCGCTCAATACGCCGCAGACATCAACGACGGAAAAATACCACTCTTCCTTTTCCGCGTCCCAATGTGTGCGGATTTTTTTGTTTTCGAACACTTTTAGATTACTCATAAACTTTATCCGTAATAAATAGTAGTTTTAGACGGCGGTAGGCATTTTCAATTGGTTACAATTTGCAACCAACTGTCTCTCGCTTCGCTGTTTCATTTTACACCAAATAGCATAACAGGTTAATCTTTTATTACATACGCCGGAATGTAATTATACGGCAATTTTTGGATAACCGGACGCTTTCCTTGCGATTGCAGTAATTCGTCAATGGCTTTGGTCGCGCCGTCAACCGTGCCGTAATCATCAAAAACGATAACGCCGCCCGTAACCATTTTATCGTATAAACAATCAAGACACGCCTTAGTGGCTTCATAAACATCCAGATCGAGATGCAAAAGCGCGATCTTGACTGCGGATTTGGCGATAAAATCAGGAAGCGTGTCCAAGATATTGCCTTTGATAAGTTGTATATTGACAAGTCCTTTGCATCGCATAACGTCCTCAAGCGCCTCTTGTGAAATCCCTTCGCCGCTTTCCCGCTCAAATTTTTCGATAAATTGCTTGTCGCTCGATAACGTTACGGTAGTGGGAAATTTACCGAAAGCGTCAAAGCCGATAATTTTTCGCGAATACTGGCTCTCAAGCATTTCGCGATAAGTGGCAAAACGAATCAGCGAAGCGCCCTTAAATACGCCGCATTCCACAATATCGCCGGGGATATTTACAATTTTTTTGTAGAGTTCATAGTGCGCGATACTCTTTGCCAACCGCGAAGTCGCGGAGGTAAGATAAAATCCGTTTTCATAATCCCATTTTTTGGCAAAATCAAAACCTAACGGAAAAACGGCGTTTTCTTGCGAGGGGGGGGGGCATAAATATCTCCTTAAAATAAAATTTAACTGTAATTTTAAATTCAACCGCCAATTGCGGTTTAATCCTTAACCGTATAAATATCTTTGTCAAAAAGACCTTTATACTGAACGGGATTTATCGAGATTATTTCGGTGTCATGGTAGTGCTTATCGCGCAGTTCTTTTATTTTTCGCATATTAACTTCTGCAATCAACAGAGCTTTTCCCATCGACGATGTTGATACTTTGTATGTAGCCATTCTATGCAGAGCGTTTGGATGTCCATCAAAATACGCATATATCGTTGATGGGTCTTGCGACCGTCCATCGCAACCGACAATGAAAATTCGTTTGGCATGCCCCCACAATGCAAACTGAATTCCCATAGTCGCGGAACCATCAAGTATTGTCATCGGAGCGTTAAGTAAATCGGGATTCAGTTCGCCGCCTTGGCTTTCAAATAATTGCATTTCACTATCCCCCCAGTATTGCCGCAACCCAAATATACGGGCATTACTTTGATTGCACTTTTCTTGCGGGACAGCAAATTTTCGCCGACTATAGTCAATATGTTGACCAATAAACTTTTGTGCTGAAGATGCAACCACCTTTTTAAAAAATACTTCGACTGATAAATAATTCACCAAAAAATAATAATCTAAATTCACTTTATCATATAACACCGCGCCGTTTACGCCGATATGAATCGCATCTTTAAGTGGTTGATAGGAATTCAATGTCGGACCGGTGCCTAACACCACGCAATCCTTGCCCTGAAAACAGTTTTTATAGGGACCGAATACGTCCCGATGCAACGGTATCGTATCGGGGTTGATTATCCCCACCGGTTGTCGTTCGGCGCGGCGCCACTGCTTACTTTGCGGATGGACGAGTGGCAAAAGAAAACTTTGCGGCTTTTCTAAGCCGAGTTCCGCCAACTTATCTTCGCGGACAAACAGCACGATATTTTGCCGATACCACCAATCAATCCGGTTGTTGTCCCAAATTTGTGAGCGTAGTAAATCAATACCGTAATAATTTTTTTTGCGGAAAATTTGTTCCCAATAAAGCGGCCACTGTTCGTTGATATGTTCGGTTCCGCCTTGCCCCGGCACGGCGGCGCTAAACAAAATTACCGGCGCCAAATCGACCAACGATTGGACAAAAATCTCGCTTTGCTTATGCGGTATATGTTCGGCGACTTCTACCGAAATACACAAATCAAATTTTCTCTCGCAAACAACCGGTATTTTCAGGTCTGTATTACGATATTGCTGTTGTTTAATCAACAATTGACTAACCGGAACATCAAAGTCAAAACCTATGGTATTTTCATCGGCAATCCCGGCGATTTCGGCGCAAGTTTTCAACCACGCGCCGGTGCCGCAACCGACATCGCATACTGATTGCGGTTTAACCAAATTAACCACCAACGGCAAGACCGTTCTTGCCGAAGACAGCGATCCGGCAAGGTGCCGTGAATAAAACCCTTCGTCATAAACGTGATTGACGGGTCGATAATCGGGATTTTGTTTTTCGACGTCCGCCATTCGGTGTTTTAAGGTCGGCGCGAACATCGCGAAGTCCTCGCCGAATTTCTCTCGCAGAAATTGCTCTACTTGCGTGAAAATCTCACGCATTTCACGGTAATTTTTTTCAGATCGCGCCGGAGCGTTCATTATGGATTGCATATTTTGCCGCTGATAGTGATAGAGCGCGAACGGCGTATAGGCGATTTTGTCGGCGTAGTAGAGCGTTTGACAGGTGATGTAGTGGTCTTCCGCGCGACTCGCCGTCGGAAATTTTATCGCCGCAACGACCGACCGGCGATAAAGTTTATTCCAGACCACGCAGTTCCATCTTGCGGTTTTAGAACGATGCAAAACGCACTCGTTGATATTCGTAATTTTATCGGCGTCGATACTTCGTCCGAGATTGGCATATTCTTGCGTAATCGTTCCGTCCGCGCTCGCGCTATGTTCCCAATAATCGCTATAGACCAGATCGCAATCGCCGCTCACCGCCGCGTAAAACATCTTTGCCAACATATCCGGTTCGAGCCAATCATCGCTATCGACAAACTGGATATAGGCGCCGCGCGACGCCGCGAAACCGGTTTTCCGTGCTTGCGGCAAACCCTCGTTTTGCGGCTTATGAATAACTTTAATTCGCGGGTCTTTCGCGGCGTATTCGTCGCAAATTTTGCCGCAATCATCGGGCGAAGCGTCATCGACCAAAATCAATTCAAAATCGGTGAAGGTCTGCGCTAAAATTGAATCAAGACATTTCCGTAAGTATTTCTCCACTTTATAGACCGGCACCAACACCGAAATCGCCGGACTCGGCATCGCCGTCGCCGATAATTTTTGTTTCGCCAATAATTCTTTCATTTGCGCGATTAACTCGTCAAATTCCGCGAGCGCGGCAGAAGGTTGATTGATCGCCAAATTGCGGCGGTGGGCGTCATAAAGCGCAAGCGCGTCGCCGATGGCGCCGGCTTGCATCGGCGTGGACACCTTTTGCATAAGCGCCTCCGGCATAATGATTTTTTCCGGCAAACCCCAAAAATGCCGATAAAGTTGCAGATAAAGCGTAAGCGCGGTCATCCGCGAGCGGTCATCGTCACCTGAGGGAATCGCAATGACGGAGAAATTTTTCAGCGCCGGATGTTGTTTAACTTGCGCGGCGAGTTCGTCGGTCGGCGTCGTAATGATGATATTCAGCGGCGGTTCTCCGATAGTGGTCAGCGCGTCCGCATCGGCTAACTGCAAGATGTTTTCAAGCGTCCAGACAATTTTCTTGCCGCGCAACAGCGGCGCCGCTAATGAAAATTCGACTAAACCGCGAATGTCAAAAAAGTGAAGCAAACCCGCGCGATTCAATAAATCCGCGATTTGCCGCAAATCAAAATGCGCGTTCACCCCGGCGCCGCGAACCGAGTGATACAGCGGCTTGCCGTTATTTTGCAATTCGCCGATAGTCGGGATATTGGTCTTTTTCCACAGCGTTACCATTTGAGTATTCGCGCCGGATTTGACCAGACCAAAATGAATTTGCGTAGCCAAATTCGGCGTCGCGCCGATGAAATCGGTCGCCGCCAACGTCACTACCGCCGGCAGATTTTCGACCAACGGCGACAATTCAATAAAGGATAACCCGTTAGGTTTTCCCGCGACTGCCGCGCCGAGATTTTTTGCCAGCGGGGAAACTTGTCGGTATTTATTTTTACTGTCCAATTCACGGGCAAAATCCGTTAGGGCGCGAGCGACTTCCGTGGAATCCCCCCCACCTAAACGTATGCCCGCTGAAACTTGATAAGCGCAGATATTAAAACGGAAACGATATTCATTTTCGTCCATCGGCACGGAGTTAATAAAATCAACAATGTAGCGAAACGCGGGAATCTTTATTGCCGTCTCTTTTCCTTTATGACCGCCGCCCGCTTTAGAAGCGGAATTATCCCGACGTAAGTAGGTGTAATAAACGTTGTCAATCAGGTCAACTCGATTCGCGTAATACACCGCTTTTAACAAAAAGCAGGTGTCTTCCCCGAAAACAACGCCAACTGGACATTCTACTTGACGGGCGCGGATAAGTGCGGCGCGATAAATAGCCGTCGTCCATTCATGGGTAAAATAAATTTTGTTCTTTGCCACCCGCGCGTTAAGATTAAGTTCATCAATCACAACTTTTCCATCAAGACCGATTTCCTTGCGGCGACACTTGACAATATCCGCGCCTCCCGTTTGCGCTTGCCGATATAACGCTTCATAAAAATTCAAATCGATGTAGTCGTCGCTGTCGATAAAGCCGAGATACTCGCCGGTCGCCGACGCCAATCCGACATTACGCGCCGCCGAGACGCCGCCGTTTTTCGGTAACGCCACCACTTTGATCCGTTCGTCTTTTGCCGCATATTCCCGCAAAATCGCCAACGAATTATCGGTCGAGCCGTCATCAATGCCGATGATTTCGACTTCTTTCAAGGTCTGATTAACCACGCTGTCTAAACATTGGCGCAGATACGGTTCGACGTTATAGATTGGAATAATCACCGAAACTTTCGGCGCCGAACCGGTATTGGCGCCGGTTGCCGGCAATTGCAAATCATAACGCCGCACTTGTTGCGGATGGCGGCATTTTGAATAAAAGTATTGCAAGTATTCAACCAAACGGCGACGAATTTTCGGGTCGGTTTCGCGTTCATAGTGATGCACCAAGATATGTGTTTGTTCATTAAACGTGATAAGGTATCCCTCCGCGTCAATCGTCAACGAATTAAGATAGTCAATGATAAATTTCCGCGATTCAGCGATGGCGAAAACTTTCTCGGCGGTCAGCGCGTAAGTTGTCGAGTTTTCCTGTCGCATATAATTGTAATAAACATCGTCACCCGTCGCCACGCGATTCGCTTGGCTCACGGCTTGAATCAGAAAACAAGCGTCTTGACCGGCAGTAAATCCGGGCGGGAAAGTAATTTGCTTATTTTTGATGAATGAAGTTTTATAGATTGCCGACCACCAACAACCGACAAAAAACATCTTGTGTGTTTTTATCAATTCGTTTATTCGATTTAAAATTATGCGCCCCTGTGCATCAACCTCTCGCGCATTGCCTTTAACGATTTCCGCACCGCTCGTTTGCGCCGCGGCATATAATTTTTCATAAAAGTTTAAGTCCAGCGTGTCGTCGCTATCGACAAAACCAAGGTATTCACCGAGCGCCGCGTCGATACCGGCGTTTCGCGCCACTGAGACGCCTTTATTTTCGGGAAAGTCGATGATTTTAATTCGCGCATCGCGCGCGGCATACTCCCGCAAAATCGCGAGCGAATTGTCCGGCGAACAATCGTTCACGCCGATAATTTCGATTTCGCGTAAGGTCTGTTTCAACACGCTGTCGAGACATCGGCGCAGATATTTTTCCGTATTATAGACCGGAATGATGACGGAAATTTGCGGTTGCGCCGGGGCGAGTGGCGCGGGATTAGAGGGCGACGCCGGTGGCGTCGCTGTCGCCGTTTTTTCCGGCAAGCCCAGCAATCGCCGGTAGAGTTGCAAATATCTTTCGACCTGCAATTCCGGCGCGTAATTCGCGAGCGCGTGCGCGCGGCAGTTCTCGCGCATTTTTTCGTGGTCGGCGGACGGCAACGTTAAAATTTGTTTTATCTTCGCCGCGAGGTCGGCGACGTTTTCCGGCGCCGCGAAATAGCCGGTAACGCCGTCTTGAATAATGTCTAATACGCCTTCAATCGCAAAACCGACGCCCGGCGTGCCGCACGCTTGCGCCTCAATCAGCATATTCGGCAAGTTATCTTCCCGCGAGGGCAACACAAAAACATCGGCGGCGGAATACGCCGTGGCTAATTGCGTCGGCGCGTCCATTCGCCCAAGCAACCGCACCTCGTATTCCGGCGGCAATTGCGGCGCGGCGGCGGCATTACCGATAATCGCGAGTAGCGGCGGCTTGCCCGCCCAGCGACCGGCGAGTTGCCGTAACGCTTCTATAAGTAAATGCAATCCTTTGTTGCGATTGCCGACGCCGTCGGCGCCGAACAAAATAATTTTCCGGTCGTCCGGCAATCCTAATAAATACCGCGCGTTGTCCGGTTGTTGCGGATAAAATTCATTCAACGGGAAGCCGTTCGGAATCGTTTCGCGCGGAAATTGTTGCAATAACAAACTCTCGCCGGCGAACTGATAAAATTTGCGACTCAGCGTTACGACGTTCAAATCCAGTCCCTGATAGCCGTCGTATTTATTAACGAAATTCGCCGCCACCAAATCGTAGTCAATCGTCGGCAAGGGAGCGCCGAGTTGCGGACATTCGTGGCAACCTGCGGTTTTCCATTTTTCGCAACCTTCGATAATGTGGCAACCGCCGGTGAACGGGTTTTTATCGTGCAACGTCCACACGAGTTTTTTCCCCGCGAAAACCTCTCGCGCTTGCGGAAAGCCCACCAAACCGGCGACCCAATGCAAATGAACTAACGGCGCGTTTTTCACCAAATCAAATTCGGCAAGATTGACTAACGATTTGGTCAATGAAAACATCTCGGCGCCCGCCGGACGATGCGGATAATTCCGCAACACTTCGCCGCGCAGTTGCGCGTCGTAATTCCACAGCGGTTGTCCGGTTTGCGGATGTTTGAGTTCGCCGACCTGCGGTAAATTCGATTTTTTCTGCAAGCAAATCATCCGCGCGTCGGCACCGGCGGCGAGCAATCCCTCCAACAACCGCCGCGCCGCAATGCCGGCGCCGCCAAAATCCAACGAACTCAACAACACGAGCGGCGGCAAGTCCGCCGTCAGCGGTCGCAAATCGGCAAAAGTCGGCATTAGGTTTCCTCGTTCGAGTTTAATTTTTACGAATAAAAAAAAGATTTTTATGATTTGCGGGCGGCGCGGCAATAAAAAAGTAGCCGTCTATTCAACCGATAAGTCAACGGGCGCGCGCGACTGCAAATTTTGCAATTGTCGGCGCAGGCGCTTTTCCGCTAACGGCACGTCCCACTTATCTTTCAGAAAGACCAGCCATTGCGCTTCGCAACGCCGCAGTTCGGTTGCGGTCAGCGGCTTTTTTCGCGCTTGGACGCGCTCGATAATCGCCTGCAACAGCGGGCGCCGTTTTTGCGAGCGCATTAAAAAATCAATAAAACTTTCCGCCAGCAGATAATTTAACCGCGTGGCTTCGCCGCCGTCGTCGGCGTAAAATTCTTTGTCGGTGTCGCCGGCGATTAACCGCGACAAACTCGGCAACGGCGCGTCGGGGCGCGCGCGATAAAATTCCCGCAGACGTTCCGGCGCCGCGGACTTGTCCGCGCGCGACCGCCGCGCGGCGACATCGACCGGCCGATTGCCCAGATTGGTGATTTTTTGGCGCGGTTGCCAATGCCCGTAATAAGTCGCCGCGCCCTCGTTTAGCCATAGCGGAATCGGCGCGGAGAGCAGGCGAAACAGCAAGGCGTGCGTGGCTTCGTGTTGTATCGTGCTTAACGGCGCGCGGTCGTCGAACGCGAGCGACTCGCGCTCGCGCGGCTCGTAATAAGTGAACAGCGTGATTTGCGGTTTGCCGTCGGCGCCGAGCGCGTGGCGGCAGATGCCCGCCGACCATTCTTCGGCGCCGCTGTGTCGCAAGTAATCGGCGCGGCTCTTGTAAATGAGCGCTAGCGGTTTATAGTCCCGCCGTTTTGCCGCGTCCTTGAACGGAAACGCGCGCTGAAAAACCGCCGCGAAAAAGTCGAGATACGCGGCGGCTTGCGCGGTAAAAAGCGGCGTCAGATAGGTGGTTACGCGCCAATCGGCGCTTTCGAGCGAGAACGAGCCGTCGCGATTGGCGGTTACTTGCGGCAGAAGTTTTTGGCGGATAGTTTTTTCTTCGGCGGCCGTCCATCGCCATTCGACCGCCGCGGCTTGATTGGTTTGGTGATTGGCAAAAACGAAATCGGTTAAACCGGCGGCGATTAACGCGCCGCCGATACCGACGACGATAAGACACCGCCGAAAACGGCGAAAATAGCGTTCGTATTTTTTCGACACGGTTTCACCCTGACATTTTTCGGGGGCGCTTGGCTCAGCGGCAGAGCACCGCATTCACATTGCGGGGGTCATTGGTTCAAATCCAATAGCGCCCACCACCATTTTTCAACCGCCACCACCGTTCCTTTTAATTCCCCGCCATCGAGGGGAATTTTGCCGTCTCACTCCCCAATCTTCACTTTAATCGACTCGCCGTTGCACCGCAGTTCCGGCGCATACATCGCCTCGCCGGTGGTCGGGAGCGCGTGATACGTGCCGGGATAGACCGCGCGGACGCGGTAACGCGCCGTGTTCGCGCCGCGCGGCAGTTCGCGCAGGAAAAAATTCACCGTCGCGTCGCGGTATTCCACATACGCCGGTAGCGAACTGAAACTCGTGTCGTCCGTTTCGCCGCGATTGCCGAAACCCCGCGCCGTGCCGGCGTAGCCGCTGGTCGAACTCACCGGTTCCGTTCCCGCCAATTTATGGTCGGTGAAAATTAAATACTCGTAATCGTTTTTCGCTTCGAGAAGCAATTCGACCTCCAACAAATCGCCGCTCTTAATCGCGTCGCCGTCGCGGAGTTCGACGCGGTCATAGCGAGTAGTCGCTTGCTTGGCGACATTGCCGTGCGCGTCCGCCACCGTTGCCGTGCCGGTCGGCGGCGTCAGGCGATAAATTTTTCGCGCCGCCTTGATTTCCAAACCCGCGGCGTCAAGGTGGTCGGCGGTGGCAAAATACGACAAATAAGCGTTGAAATACACCGCGCCCGCGCCGCGCCGCCGCACGGTCAACCGATGTTTGCCGGTCGGCAAGTCGCGGTCGGTCAGCGAGAGCGTATTGTCGAACGTGAATAAATTGTCGCGCTTGACGGTTGCGGTTTTGAGAATTTTTCCGTCGAGCGCTATTTCGACCGTCATCTCCGGCGCCATTTCGCCGCTCGTTTGTAGATAGGTCGTCAGCGCTTCGACGACGAGCGCGGTGTCGCGCGTCGAATGCCAGCGCGTCGCGTGTTGGCGATTATTGAGCAAATATTTTGCCAACTGCGGAGCGAGCGGATTTTGCGCGTCGGTCAGCGCCAGCAGTTGCAGATAGGTTGCCATCGTTTCGATGGACGAGCCATACCAACACCACCACGCATTTTCGCCGCCGAGGTCGAGGAACGCCGTCTGATTTTCGTCGTCCACGACGACGAATTGCGCGAGATTTTTCATCACCGCTGAAAGTTCCGCGTGCAAATCAGCGCGGGTCGTGGAATCCGGCGCGCTCTTTTGCGCGGCGTAATACAGTCCCAAACCGAACAGCGCTTTGCCGTAAGGCGACAGTTGCGCGCGGTCGCGAATTAAATAAGCGAGCAGGGGAGAAACGGTCGGCGCGTCCGCCGCGTCCGCCGCGAGCGTCATAAAAATCAGCGCGTCTAAATTGTCGGCGAGCGGTTTGCCCGCCGGTTTATTTTTATCCGCGCCGTCCGCTTGCCATTTTTCATACGAGGACAACGCCGTTGCTTGCGCGGTTTGGTAGCGGCGCAACCAGTCGGCGCCGCGGGCGATGAGGTTGCCCGGAATTAGCGCGCCGCCATGGCGCGCCGCGATTAAGCCGCGCAGAACGACCGCCGTGGTGTGCGGAAAACTTTGCTCGCCCGCGCCGCTAAACCACCCCCAGCCGCCGTCGGCGTTTTGCATCGCGGTTAAACGTTTGACGCCGTATTCGACCATTTCGCCTACTAATTTTTCGTCGAACACCGGCGCGAACGGAATTTTTTCACCGGTCAGCGGATTAAAACTTTCACGCTTCGCCCCTTGCGCCGCGCGTTCGCGCCCGTCGCCGAGTTCTTGCGCGTTGAGATTCGTTTGCCGGTCTTTAATGGCGGCGAGATTGACGCCGATTTTTTTCAGCGCGGTTTGCGCGATGACGAGCGGCGCGAAACGGTTGAGCGTTTGTTCGGTGCATCCGTAAGGATATTCGACGAGGTAGGGCAGGGCGTCGATGACGGCGAGCGCGAGCGACGGCGAATAGCGAAATTCCAAGCGCGCGGTGTTGAGCCGCCGGTCGGCGGGAACGGCAAGAACCAGCGTCGCCGTTTCGTCGGACGGGCGGAGCGCGCCGCTGAACGACACGGTTTTATCAATGCCCGCCGGTAAAATCGGCAGGCGCGTCAACATCGCGTCGTTTGCCCCGTCCGCCGCGAGCGTTCTTACCGTGATTTCGGCCTCGCCCTCGCCGGTGGCGACGACGCGCCAATCGGCGCGGGCTTCGCCGTCGGCGGGCAGGGCGGAGGCGACGACGGCGCGTTCGGCGTCGGCGAGGCGCAAACCGTTGCCGGCGAGCGCGATTTGCGTTTTCACCGCGGTTTCAGCGGCGTAGTTATGGATGTTCGCGCTCAACGTCGCCTCGTCGCCGGCGATTAAAAAGCGCGGCGTTTGCAGGCGCACGAGCAAATTTTTGAACGTCGTAACGGTCGTTTCTCCTTGTCCGACCGCCGTCCCGTCGCCCATCGCCCACACGCGGACTTGCCACGTCGTCAGCGTTTCGGGAATGACAAAATCAATCGTCGCCTCGCCGTTTTCATCGGTCAAAATTTCGCCGCGCCAAACGGCGGTGTCGGCAAAGTTTTGCCGCGCGGCGACGGTGCTTAAATCCTCGTCGCTAATCGCCGCCGCGTCGTCCGCCGCCGCCACCCCGCCGCTCGCGTCGTCGGTCGCCGTAACTGCGCTCGCGTTCAGCATCATCGGCGCCGCCGCCGACGGCGCGGGGGCGGCGTCCAATATTATTGCGTCGTCGCCGACCGCGCGGTTCGTTTTCAACATCATCGCCCGCGAGGCGCCCAAATCCCGCACCGTTTCCTCAAAGCGGCTGAGCGCCGTCATCGGCGTCTCGCCCTTTTTCAATAGATTGTAAGTGGGTTTGTTCAGCGAAGTCGCGCCTCCGCCGTGATGCGACCGCGTCCACGCCCAAAAATAATTTTTAATGTCCGGCACGTTCGAGCCGCCGGCAATGTATTCGACGCTCTTATCGTAAATCGTCAGCGCCGCCTGTCCGCGATACGGCTTGCCGTCGAGGTCGGTCAATCGCACGACGAGTTGCGACGCGGCGGCGGGCGCGAGTTGGGTCACCGCCGGTTTCAGCGCGACGTTCAGAATTTTCTTTTGCGGCGGGACGGCGAGCGAGCGCACGACGTTGAACACTTTGCCACCGCTCACGGCGAGGGCTTCGACAAAAATGTTCGGTTGGTCGGACGCGAGGATGGGAAATTCATAGACGGCGCTCCGGTCTGACAGGCGGAGCAACACCGGCGGCAAATTGACGCCGTCAACGCCGCGCAAAAACAACAAAACCGTCGCGTCTTTTTGATTGGCGTTAATTTGCAGACTGCATTTTTCCCCGACGGCGTAGGCGGCTTTTTCCGGCACGATTTCGAGCGGATTAAACCGCGCGTCGAGCGATGCCGCGCTACGCGACGAGTCGCCGCGCGACGAGTCGCCGCGCACGGTGAACACCGTCGCGCCGGTTTGCGCGATTTTTTCCGGCGTGGTCAACGTGTAGGCGGCGCGATATTGCCCCGCTTCTTGCGGAACGAACTCAAAATGCGCCTCGCCGCCGTCCGGTTTTAACGCGATTTCTTGAATGACGGTTTCATTGACCGCGTCGTTCTGATAAGAAAGCCGCGAAATCCGCAACGCGCCGGCGCCGAGGACGGGCTGACGGTCGAGCGTTTGCGCGTGAAAATTCAGTTTAACCGGCACCGGCGTCGCGGATAATTCGTAAAAACCGCGGTCGCTCCACGCGGTTACGGTGAACGGTTTTTTCGCGACCAACACCGCGCCGGCGCCGTCAATCGTCCGGCGACCGGCGTCGGTTACCTCGACCGTTACGCGATAGCGGTGGTCGAGGTCGGGATGCAATAATTTTGCCGTCGCGGTGTCGATGACGACGGACAATTCACCGTTCTCGTCAAGCGGCGCGACGGCTTCGGCGACTAATTCCGGCGGCGTGGCGCGTCCTTCGCCGCCCAACGGCGGACGGACGCAACCCCAATCGCGCCAGCCGGGTAGCCACGCGCAATCCTCGGCGAGCCAGCCGAAGCCGTTGCCGTAAAGCCAGTCCCACGGCTGTGGCGGATACCAATCGGCGCGGTAGGTGTCGCGAACGACGCGATATTTCACCGTCGCGTTTTTCACCGGTTCGCCGAAATAATACCGCGCTTTGACCGTCGCCGTGATTTTATCGCCGAGCGCGACCGGTTTCTCCGGCGCGGCGACGGTAACGGCAAATTCCGGCTTGCGATATTCTTCGACGCGGAAAGAGCCCGCGCCGTAATCGGTGGCGACCGTCCAGCGTCCGAGCGGCGCGGACGCGGGAATTTGCCACGTCGTCGTCGCGCCGCCGAAGCGGTCGGCGGCGACCGTTTCCTCCGCGACCTCGCCGTTCGGCGCGATGATTCTCACCGTGAATTTTTCTCCGGCGAGTTCGGATGGGGTAGTTTGGGCGACCGGCGCGTAACCGGTCGTGCGCGTCCAGAGTTTGATTTGCGCGGTGTCATTCGGGCGATAAACCGGACGGTCGGTGATGAAAAAAGTTTTCGGCGCGGCGTCCGTGTCCGGCGCGTAAGCGTTCGTCCACATTCCCGAAAAGCCGTAAAAAGCGTGCCGTCCGTCGCCGGTCGCGGTAACGAGCCACTGATAATAATCGTCGTTCGGGGCGGAAATTTCGGCGGCGGTGAACACGGCGCACCCGTCGGCGCCGGTGGTTTTCGTCAACGTTTTTTCGACGAAGCGCCGCTCTAAATTACGGTCGCGCCAAACGCGGGTGTAGCCCCACGCGGTCAGTTGCAGACCGGCGAGCGGCGCGCCGGTGTTTGCGTCGGCGACGTAATGTAAAACGCCGTCGGCGAGCGTTTTTTGCACAATTGCCGTGTTGTCGCGCCATACGACAATCCGCGCGACGTTGCCCCCGGCGGCGAATTTGCCGACTAAGAGATAGCCGCCGGCGGGCAGGGCGGCGGGCAAATCCACCGCCGCCGTGGCGTCGGCAAATTTTTTCGTCGCCGCGAACGGCGTTAAGTCCATTTCCCACGCGGCGACTTTTTCGCCGAGATACGCCTTCTCGCCGTCATAAACGAGGCGGCGTCCGATGTCGTTGACGTTGCTTTTACCATAGTCGGGTTGCGGCGTTTGGCGCAAATAGTCGAGCGTGTCGGCGAGCAGTTCTTCGACTTTTAGGCGGTAAAGAACGAACGAAATTTTTTCGGCGTTGCGAAACACGAGACGCGGGGAGCCGTCCGCCGGTTCAAATTTTGCCCACGTGCCGGTGATGGCCGCGATTGCCGGTTCCGCCGTCGGCGCGTCGAGCGGACGCAATTTTTCATACCATTCGACGGCGTTTTCATATTGGCGACGCTCGCGATATTCGTCGGCAAGTTGCTTTGCCATCGCGGCGCGCCGGTCGGTCGCGGACGCGAAAATTTTCCGCCGCAATTTTTGCGGCGCGTAGTCGTCCGGCAACGTGAAGCGGCTGATGCCGGACGCCAAGCGCGCGACGTATTCGTTGTCCGACAAGCGGTCGAGCGCCAGCACGCCGTCGAAGAATTTATCGGCGTTCTCGTCGTCGCGCAGAAAATAACGGAGCGAGTCCAGTCCGAATTGCGATTGACTGAAATCGAGAAGGCGGAGCGCGGCGGCGGTCGCGGCGGCGGCGTCGATTTTTTCGAGTTGCGCCAAAACCGAGCGCCACCGCTCGCCGTCGTTTTTCGCGGCGGCAAACGTCGGCGGAACGGCGTAAAGTAGCGGCGTGCCGTCCGCGTTGACGGGGGCGCCGGTCGCCGAAAAATCGGCGCTCTCGTCAAACGTTTGATAGTCGGGGAGCGTGGTCAGGTCGGTTAATAATTGTAATTTCCACGCCTGCGTTTGCGGCGAGAGCCAGCGGTCGGCGCAGTAAAGATAAAACGCCGTTTTTTCCGCACCGGTCGCGTCGGCGTCGGCGTCGGCGTCGATAAGTTCCTGCGCGGCGGCGCAAAGTTGCAAGACGCGCACGCGGTCGCGGGCGGCGGCACTCGTCGGCTCTCCCTTGACGCCGTGATTGCGACGAAATTCATTGGCAAACCACGTCCCCGCGGTCGGCAGGCGCGGATACTGTTGCGCGACGGCAAAAAGACACCGCCAATTCTGCCGGTGTTTTTCCGCGATTTTTTCGAGCGCGGCGGCGGCTTCGTCGAATTGGCGCAAGCGCAAATAATTGGCGGTTAGCAGTTGGACGGCGGCGGCGATTTCGTCGCCGGTCATCGGCGACGCGTCGTCGGCAAGTAGCGCGGTCAGCGGCGTCAGCGCGTCGCGATAATTGCCGTCGGCGGCTAATTTTTGGGCTTGGTCTAACCGCTCGTTCGCCGCCGTAAAATTAACCGGCATCGTCAGCCATAAAATAACGAGAAAAAATCCCGCCGCGCGGGAGAAAAAAGTCCGATGGGTATGCATTCGCCCCTTCCTTTCCGAAAAATAATTGCCGCCAATTTTAACCGAACGGCGGCGGTAGGGTAAGGTGTCGGCGCGGGCGGAAGTGATTTATTGAAAGGTTTTCCTCGTTTTTTAAGAAAAAAAAATAAGGGCTTAAAGATTTTTAAGCCCCCTCTACAAGATTCTTAATTTTTTAACTCGTGTTACGCGATTTTACCATCATCAATTCCGCTAAAAGCCCCGACCGGGGCTTAATGTGAATAACGGTGGAGCGGCGAGGTTCTATCCGCCGCGTAACTCGGGTAAAACGTCCTCGTCAATCTCAACCCCGAGAGGGGTTGAACTATTTGTTGAATCCATTCGGGGTTCGGTGATTTAGGCGGCGTTACCCCTGACCGGCGCGACGACGGCGCGTGTCGCTTGACGTTATTCACATTAAACGCCTAACGGCGTTTTTTAAGGATTTTTACTTTTATCAAGCCGGTTGCGATTTTTTGCCGCGTAACACGAGTTTCTTAACTCCTAACCTTAATCAGACGACAACCGCAATCAGACGACAACCGCGTTCGACGCGGCGACCGGCGCGACGCTGTTTTTCCATTGTTTGCCGTAAAAGCGGATGTTTTGTTGTTGATTAGCCAAATCGCCGGCCTCTTTATACCAGTCGCGGAGAAAGTCCAAATTCCATAATTTTTCGAGCGGCGTGAGCGGCGGAATGTTGCGCGGATTTTTCCAGTGGCGGCGAAAATACGCTTCGCGCCGCGCCGACACATCCGCCCGCCATTTTTTCACTTGCGCCACCGGATACCCCAAATAAAACTCCTCTTCTCCTCCGAATGCAGACATAAGCCCTAAATCCCCCTTTCTGACCGAATAAATAACAAAAGCCGATTAAGCGACCGCGTTCCCCGCGCGTATAGTTCGTCGCGCCGACCGGCAAAAAAAAACGACCAACTTCAATCGTTGGCGTGCGAAAGCGGGAAAATAGCGGGAAAAACACGCTTGGCAAGAGTAAAATTTTCGGCAATAGTTGTGAAATTTCCGGTAAATGGTTGAAGGAATGGCATATCTTGTGGCGAGCGCGCCGGCGCACCGGCGTATGTCGCGACCGGCGGCGAGAAGAAAAAAATAAAATTTTTGCCGGAAGAACGAATTTTTAAATTAGAACTGTTCGCCGACGGTCAAAAATAACGTATCCACGAATTTTCGCGCGGTTTCGTGAAAAAATGTGGACCAATCTCCGGTCTTGCCGGTTGCCGAACAACTCTATTCTGGCGTTTTAATTTATTTCGGTAAAATCCCGCGTCCAAATGTTGCCCCCCATTTCCATTCTCGATTCCACGCTTCGCGACGGGGCGCAAGCCGAACACGTCGCGCTGTCGGTCAACGACAAATTGGCAATCGCGCGGTTGCTCGACGATTTCGGCGTGTCCTACATCGAAGCCGGCAATCCCGCGTCAAATCCGAAAGACCTGCAATTTTTCCACGCCGCGCAAAAAAACGTTTGGCGCCGCGCCAAAATTTGCGCGTTCGGGAGCACGCGGCATAAAGACGTGTCCGCCGCCGCCGATGAAAATTTGCAAAATTTACTCGCGGCGGCAACGCCGGTCGTCGTCATTTTCGGCAAAGCGTGGGACTGGCACGTCGCCGAGATTCTCCGCGCGTCGCCCGCCGAAAATTTGGCGATGATTGCCGACTCCATCGCCTTTTTGCGCGACCGCGGGCGGGAAGTGATTTTTGACGCCGAGCATTTTTTCGCCGGTTTTGCCGCCAATCCCGATTACGCTTTGTCCGTCATCGCCGCGGCTTCGTCGGCGGCGATTGTAACGCTGTGCGACACCAACGGCGGGATGTTGCCGACGCAAATTTACCGGACGGTGCAGGCGGTCGCCGCCGCGTTTCCGCAAACGCGCCTCGGTATTCACGCGCACAACGACAGCGGTTGCGCCGTCGCCAATTCGCTCGTCGCGGTCGAAGCCGGCGCGACGCACGTGCAGGGGACTTTTATCGGCGTCGGCGAGCGGTGCGGCAACGCCGACTTGGGCGCGATTATCGCCGGTCTGCAACTGAAAAAATTGCGCCCCTGCGACGGCACTCTGCCGCAACTCTGCGACACCGCCGCGGCGATTGCCGCCGTGCTGAATTTGAAAATCAACAATCAGGCGCCCTACGTCGGCGACTCGGCGTTCGCGCACAAAGCCGGAATGCACATCGACGGCGTGTTGAAAAATTCCGGCACGTTTGAGCACATTGACCCGGCGGCGGTCGGCAATCGGCGGCGGTTTTTATTGTCGGAAGTGGCGGGGCGCGGCGCGTTGCTGGCGAAAATCAACGCTTACGCGCCGCAGTTACGGCGCGACTCGGCGGCGACGCAAACGATTTTGGCGAAATTAAAAGAGCGGGAATTTGCCGGTTATCAATACGAGGCGGCGGACGCGAGTTTTGAATTGTTAGTAAAAAAAATCATCGGGCAGGGGCGGAAATTTTTCTCATTGGTGCTGTATAAAACCATCGGCGAATTTCCGTCGCCCGAAAACGAAACGCCGGCGTCGGCGATGATAAAAATCGAGGTCGCGGGCGAAACGGCGATGGCGGCGGCGACCGGCAACGGTCCGGTGAACGCGCTCGACTTGGCGTTGCGCCGCGCGCTCGCGACGTTTTATCCGCGGATTGGCGAAATGTTTTTGACCGATTTCAAAGTCCGCGTCATCGACGACCACAACTCGACCGCCGCGAAGGTGCGCGTGCTGATTGACAGTTCCGACGGCAAACGGCAATGGACGACTATCGGCGTGTCGGGCGACGTCATCGAGGCGAGTTTGCAGGCGCTAATTGATGCGGCGGAATACCATTTGGCGATAATTAACAATTAACAATTAACAATTAACAATTAAGAATTTTGGCGGTTGGATTAAATTTGTTGCCCAATGCGGTTGCTCTATTCAATTGCCACGCCTTTTAAGGCGTGGGTAGCGTTGGGAAAATGACCGGCTTTAGCCGAATGGTTTATTTTGGGCTAAAGCCCATTTCTTTTTTGACCGCTGACCACGCGCTAAAGCGCGTGGCAATTGAATAGAACAAGCAGTCATTCATTCTTCATTCTTCATTGTTAATTGTTAATTGTTAATTGTTAATGGGAAACACCATGCGCGTCCACATCTCTCCCACCCCACCCTCTGGCACGCTCACCGCGCTTGCGTCGAAATCGGACGCGCACCGCGCCCTGCTCGCGGCGGCGCTCGCCGAGGCGCCGACGGAAATTGTCTTTAATACCACCTCCGCCGACATTGAAGTAACGCTGAACGGCTTGTCGGCGTTCGGCGCGAAAGTCGAACGCTCCGCCGTTGGCGCGACAATTTTTCCGCGCGCGATGCCGCCGAGCGGATTTTTGGACTGCGGCGAAAGCGGCTCGACTTTGCGGTTCGTTTTACCGCTGTTGACCGCGCTCGGTTTACCGACGGAAATTGGCGGGCGCGGGCGTTTGCCGGAACGTCCGTTGTCGCCGCTCCGCGAGGTCTTAAGCGAACACGGCGCGGAATTTTCGGCGGAAAAATTGCCGTTCGCGTTGCGCGGTAGATTACGCGGCGGTGAATTTCGTTTGCCCGGCGACGTGTCGTCGCAATACGTTACCGGTTTGCTGATGGCGTTGCCGCTCCTTGCCGTCGGCGGTCGCATTACGCTGACGACGGCGCTCGAATCGCGGGGCTACGTCGAGATGACTTTATCCGTCTTGCGGCGTTTCGGCGTGGAAATCGCGGCGGACGGCGATAATTTTTCCGTTCGCGGCGGCGTGAAATATGCGTCGCCCCGCCGTTATGTCGTCGAAGGCGATTGGTCGAACGCGGCGTTTTTTCTTGCCGCCAATTGTTTCGGCGCGGCGGTTAGCGTCGAGAATTTACGCGCGGATTCCGCTCAGCCCGACCGTATCGTCACGGAATTATTGCCCGCTTTGCGCACGGCGGAAAACCGCGTTATCAGCGTGGCGCAATGCCCGGATTTGGCGCCGGTTTTAAGCGTCGTCGCGGCGGTCGGCGCGGGCGAAACGCGGTTGACCGGCGCGGCGCGGCTACGCCTGAAAGAGAGCGACCGCTTGCGGGCAATTGCGGCAACGTTGCAGGCGGTCGGCGGCGACGTTACGGAAATGGCGGACGGGTTAATTATTCGCGGCGTGCAAAAATTGCGCGGCGGCGAAATCGATTCTTTCAACGACCACCGCATCGTAATGGCGATGACCGTCGCGGCGTTGGCGAGCGAAAACGGCGTTACCATTCGCCGCGCCGAAGCGGTGCAAAAATCGTATCCGCAATTTTTCGCGGATTGGGAGCGGTTGGGGGGCAGAGTTGAAAGTTAAGAGTTGAGAGTTGAGAGTTGAGAGTTGAAAGTTGAAAGGCGGATGCGCTTCGCGCGTCTTAAAAATAAAATTCCACGGCTAAACTCTAATCTCTCAACTCTCAACTCTCAATTGAAGCGGGTCTAAAATATGCATCTGTTACTTATCGCCCTCGGCGGGGCGCTCGGCTCGGTGGCGCGATTTTTGGTTACGCGCGCCGTCAACAGTTATCTTGTGCCGACGTTGCCGCTCGGCACGTTGGTCGTCAACGTCGCCGGTTCGTTCGTCATCGGTTTGTGGTGCGGCCGGTTTGAGAATTTTACCGCGCCGCCGACGTGGCGGCTTTTCGTTACCGTCGGTTTTCTCGGCGGCTTCACGACATTTTCGACCTATGCGCTCGAAACCGTGCAATTATTGTTGACCGGCGACGGTAAAACGGCGGCAATTAATCTGTTGGCGCAAAACTTGCTCGGTCTCGCCGCCGCCGTGGGCGGAATTTTTCTCGGACGGGCGCTTTCAGAAAGTTGAAAGTTGAAAGTTGAGAGTTGAGAGTTGAGAGTTGAGAGTTGAGAGTTGAGAGTTGAAAGTTGAAAGTTGAAAGTTGAAAGTTGAAATGGAAAAAATTGAGCGTTGAAATGGCGGTTATCTCAACTCTTAACTTTCAACTTTTAACTCTGAAAAAACGGGTTGCTTTGCAATTCGACCGCGACCGTGGTCGGCTCGCCGTGTCCGGGATAAACGGCGGTTTCGGTGGGCAAGACCGCGAGCATTTTTTTGATTTCGCGGATAAGTTGTCCGCCGTTGCCGCCGGGCAAATCACTGCGCCCGACGCTTCCCGCAAACACCGTGTCGCCGCTAAACAACGCCGCCGCGTCCGGGAAATAAAAACAAAGCGAGTCGTCGGTATGCCCCGGCACAAAAAAGGTCTGCATTTTCAGCCCCGCCAAGACGAGCGTTTCGCCGCCATTAAGCGGTTTCGCGGTGGCGGCGACGGCGTATTTCTCGCCGCAAATCTCGGCACTGAAATTGGCGGCGGCGCTCGCGGCGTGGGCGGCGCAACGCGGATGACAATAATAATCCGCCGCCGGAAACGCCGCCGACATTTCATTGACCGCGCCGAGATGGTCGTAGTGCGAATGGGTCAGCAACAGCGCGACCATTTTGGCGTCGCCGAGTTGACGGATAATTTCCGGCGCGTCGCCGCCGGGGTCGATGACAACGGCGGCGTTGCCGTGAACGACGAGATAAGTGTTGACCGACAAAACGCCGGTCGGCACGGCGATAATTTGAGGCGCGGACATAAGTTTTCAGGGGTTAGGGAATAGGGGCGCGGCGTATCGAAAGAGAGCGTTTCAACATTTTCTCTCTTCGTGAAAAAAATTAGACGACCTTGTTATTGTAATTCCGCCCACCGCGCTTTCAACGCCACCCGAAAAAAATCCTCTTGACGGCGCGAATATCGCGCGCACAATGCGCCACTTCGTTTGCCGTTTTGGCGGCAATAAAAACAATTTCAGTTCCGTTCCGGCGCCGATTTATCCGCCGACGGCGTTATGAGCGGCGAACTTTGACCGTTGGAAACGCCGACTGAAAACCACGATAATTTTACCGCGCCGGTTGCGGCGCAATTTATCGTTTGGGGTGGACGGAACGCGCGCGAAATTTCGCGGGGCGTTTTTTTTGTGGTTGCCGATTAGGTGTTGGACGATGCGAATTTTTACCGGACGGGCGCACCCGCAACTCGGTTTTGCCATCTGCAAACATCTGGGCGTGACGCCCGGGTTGTGCGAGGTCGGCAGTTTTTCCGACAGCGAAATCAACGTGCGGATTTTAGACGACGTGCGCGGGCTTGACGCTTTCGTGGTGCAACCGACGTGTTTGCCGGTCAACGATAATTTGATGGAATTGTTGATTATGGTCGATGCGTTGCGGCGCGCCTCCGCCGGTCGGATTACGGCGGTGCTTCCGTATTACGGTTACGCCCGCCAAGACCGCAAACACGAAGGGCGCGTGCCGATTACCGCCAAATTGGTCGCGAACTTGTTGGTCGAAGCCGGCGTCAATCGCGTTTTGTGTATGGATTTGCACGCGCAACAAATTCAGGGATTTTTCGATATTCCGATGGACCATCTTTACGCGCGTCCGGTTATCGTGCGTTATTTGCGCCAAAAACAATTTGCCGCGCCGGTGGTGGTTTCGCCCGATGTCGGTAGCGCGAAAATGGCGTTGGCGTTTTGTCAGGCGCTCGGCGGCGCGGAGATGGCGATTATCGAAAAACGCCGCAGTAGCGGGAGCGAAATCGAACACGGCTTTGTGATTGGCAACCTCCGCGACCGCGACGTGATTATTGTCGATGATATGATTTCGACGGCGGGCAGTATGGCGAGCGCGGTGGCAATCGCGCGGCAGAACGGCGCTAAATCGGTGATGGTGGCGGTGAGCCACGGCTTGTTTGTCAAACCGGCGTGGGAGCGCTTGGCGGAAGTCGCGCCGGTGGAAATTGTAACGACGGACACGGTGCCGCAACACGCGCAGGAAACGCCGCCGGACGTGAAATTAACGGTGCTGTCGGTCGCGCCGACGTTGGCGGAGGCGATAGTGCGCATTCACCGCAATCAGTCGGTTAGCGCGTTGTTTTAATTGGCGCGCGTTTTGCGCGTTGTTTTACCAAATGACGGCTTATCCGGCGACATTTCATCGTGAAGACGACGGGCGTTATGCGGTCGAGTTTATCGACTTTGACGGTTGCAATACCTGCGGGGACAATTTGAGCGAAGCCAAACTAATGGCGGGTGACGCGCTTGACGGTATCTTGAAAGTAATGCGAAAATATGGCGATGAAATTCCGGCGCCGTCCCACGTCGGCGATAACGTTAGCGGCGATGAGGTATGTTACATAGAACCGAAATTTTATATTGCGCCGCGAATAACCGGCGCGACGCGGTTGTTGGCATTACCCCGATAGTGATTACGGTGTTGGTCAATTTCAGGAATCAATAAATTTTTCATTTAGATTAAAAAGGAACGAAAATGGCTACAACTCTGCAAGCGGAAAAACGCGAAAAATCCGGTAAATATATCGCTTTTGCTTTGCGCAAAATCGGCAAAATTCCGGCGGTCGCCTACGGTCCGGCGCTGAAAGAAAACCTCAATCTCGCGGTCAATCAAAAAGAATTAAATCAAATTCTTGCCAGCGGCGTGCGCTTGCTCGACCTCGACATCGGCGGACAGAAGCAGATGGCGGTCATTAAGGACATTCAGCACGCGACGATTGGCAACGATATTTTGCACGCCGATTTCCGCGCCATCAATGACGACACGAAATTGCATCTGACCGTCGAAGTTACGCTGAAAGGCGAGGCGGCGGGTTCGGCGCAAACCGGTGCGCTCATCGAACAGAATTTGCACCGGATTACGATTGAATGTTTGCCCAAGGATTTGCCGGCGGAAATCGTGTTGGACATTTCCAAGTTGGAGGTCGGCAACGTGTGGTTCGTCAGCGACCTGCCGCAATTGCCGAAGGTGCGGTATGTTACGCACGCCGAAGTGCCGGTGGTCAGTTGCCGGTTGAAGACGGAAGAAGTCGAAAAAGCGCCGGCGGAAGCGGCGCCGGCGGAGGGCGACGCGGCGAAAACCGACGCGGCGGCGAAGCCGGACGGCGCGGCGAAAGTCAAAGACGAGAAGAAGAAATAGCGCATAGTTTAGTTGCTAAATTGCTTGTTGGCGGTGGCGGGAATTACCAATTAAAAATTAAAAATTGAGGCATAGTTATCAAAATTTCGCGAAGCGATTTTGCCCGTTAAATGCCGAAATTTTTAATTTTTAATTCATTCAGCATCTTACCGTCGCCCGCCTTTACCAATTAATTGTGCAGTGGTTCAATGAAATACCTCGTTTTTCTCGGCAATCCGGGCAAAGAATACGCGCCGACACGGCATAACGCCGGTTTTATGATTGGCGAGGCGTTGGCGGTTAAATTAGGCGTGAGTTGGGAAAAACGCAAAAATTTTCTTGTCGCGCGCGGCGCGGATTGTTGGTTGGTCAAACCGCAAACGTTTATGAATCTTTCCGGCGAAGCGCTGAAATGGTTGCCGGATTTTCGCCGCGACGAATTGCTAATTGTGGTTGACGACTTGGCGTTGCCGCTCGGTAAATTGCGTTTTCGCGAAAACGGTTCGGCGGGCGGGCATAACGGCTTGAAGTCCATTGCGGCGGCGCTCGGCGACGATAATTATCAACGGTTGCGCTTTGGCGTGGGCGACGGCGCGGCGGTGCGCGGCGAAAAAATGCTCGGACAGGTGTTAGGCAATTTTTCACCGCTCGAACGCGAACAGTTGCCGTCGCTTTACGACGCGGCGGCGGACGCTTGTCGCGATTGGCTGAACAACGGCATAAAGTTTTGCCAAGACCGCTATCATTCAATTAACAATTAACAATTAACAATTTACAATTGAGAAATTAGTTGTCAAAATTCCGCGGAGCGATTTTTAATCATTAAACTCTACCATTGTTAATTGTTAATTGTTAATTGTTAATTGTTAATTGTTAATTGCTTTAATAACGACCATCTAAATTCTAATTTATAGAGGAGACCAACAGTGGCGGCTAACACGAAACTTTACGAAGCGATGTTCATTGTGGACAGCGTCAAGGCGCGCGAGGATTACGCGCAAATCGAGGGCGTCTGTCTGAACGCGATTACCCGTAACGGCGGCGAAATTGTCAAGGCGGTCAAATGGGACGACCGGCGATTGGCGTATGAAATCAACAAGGTCAAGCGCGGGACGTATATTTTGGTGCATTTCAACCTCGACCCGCTGAACGTGCAGAAAGTTGACCGGCAAATTCAATTGAACGACCAGATACTGCGGTGCTTGATTACGGTTGACGAAGACGGCATTGAGACCGGCACCGGCGCGGCGACCCCGCCGCCCGCCGAAGCGAAATAATTAAAATGGCGATAAAGGATTTTTACATTATCGCCGGTTGTAACGGCGCGGGCAAAACGACGGCGGCTTACACGGTGTTGCCGGAAATTTTGGCTTGCCGCGAATTTGTCAACGCC
>BNUQ01000020.1 GCA_025997475.1 Planctomycetales bacterium | reverse complement strand
TAAAACGGCGGGCTATTGAACGTTTGCCGCGCTTCGCGCGTTGCAATCGGCTCACTGTCCACCGTTTTCCCGCCGTTAAAACGGCGGGCTATTGAACGTTTGCCGCGCTTCGCGCGTTGCAATCGGCTCACTGTCCACCGTTTTCCCGCCGTTAAAACGGCGGGCTATTGAACGTTTGCCGCGCTTCGCGCGTTGCAATCGGCGGCAATAAATTACCGCCGAAAACTGCTCACTGCTCACCGCCCCCTCCCCCATTTGCTTGTCCGCGGATAAAAAGCAAAATGATTTCGCGTAAATCGGCAATTGAGGGCAGACGCGGCAACTATAAGCATAAAAAGACGCGCCGGTTCGACCGGTTTTGCCGATATAGGAGGCGGCGCCGAGTTGCGGCGGGTCTCATCAAAGGAGTGCGTAATGGAACGGCGCGATTTTATGAAATATCTTGCCGCCGGCTCGGCGGCGGTCATTTTGGGTTGCGGACGGGCGGACAAAAAAGCGGTTTCCGTAACCGAAGCGGTTAATTCGCTGTCGCCGCAACCGCCGGCGCCGCTTCTCGGTCAGGGCGGCGCGTTAGTTTTGCCGGAGCCGACGGCGCAAGCCATCAGCGCGGTGTCGCGCAAACAGTGGCACGCCAACGAGCCGCTCGCGGGAAAAATGACGACGATGAACGGTTGCAACCGCATCACGATTCACCACGAGGGCAATCCGAAGCCGAACAACGACGGCAATCCGACGGCGGTGGCGGCGTCCTTGCGCGGCATCCAAAAGGCGCATTGCCAATCGATGGACGCGGGCGACATCGGCTATCATTTCATCATCGACCGGCAGGGCTTGATTTGGCAGGGACGCGATTTGCGCTATCAGGGCGCGCACGTCAAAAGCAACAACAGCCACAATATCGGCATTATGTGCCTCGGCAATTTTGAGTTGCAACAACCGACGCAAGCGCAATTAAACGCCTTGGGCAAATTAAGCCGCGCCTTGTCGAAGGGCTACCGCATTCCGCCGAATCAAATTTTCGCGCACCGCGAACTGCGAAGCACGGCTTGTCCGGGCAAAAATTTGTATGCGTATGTGCAAACCATTCGCGACCAAATCAAACGCTCCTGAACGGCAATTAACCATTCATAATTAAGAATGGTGGAGTAATTATCATACGCGAAACGAATCTGCCACGCGGTTTATATGCGCTTTCGGCGGGGAGAAGACCGGTGAAGGGAACACGACCTAAACGAGGGGCGTAGCCGTTCGCTACGCCCCTTGTTAGTTTGGCGGTCAAAAATTCGCTCCGCGCACACTTGCGGATTTGCCGGTGAAAAACCGCAACTGCCGACTAAAAAATACCGGCGACCAACTCTTATTTCACCGTTTTCAATTCGTAATCGCCGGTGCCGAGACCGATTTTTCCCGCGTGCGTGATTTGACTGCGCCAGTCCGTCGTCGGGTGGATTTTGGTGAAATGGTCGCCGGTCTTGGCGGCGTCGCGCTCGGACAAAATGCTCGTCTTAATTTCCGGCGCGGCGTTCGCCGCGTCGATGCACGCCTTGTCCAACGCCACCGGGTCGAAACTCGCGAACATCCCGATGTCGGGAATAACCGCCGCGTCGTTCTCGCCGTGGCAATCGCAAAACGGCGACACTTGATTGACAATGCTGATGTGAAAATGCGGGCGCCCGTCCAACACCGCCTGCGCGTATTCCGCGATTTTGCAGTTCAGCGTCGCGTTCGTGCCGTCGCCCGCCGGCTCAATCGCGTGCAAATTGCACGCGCCGATGCACCGCCCGCATCCGACGCATTGGGCGTGGTTGATGGACGCTTTTTTCGCGGTTACGACGATGGCGTTTTCGTTGCACTCTTTGGCGCATCGCCCGCAACCGACGCACTTCGCGGCGACGACGTGCGGCTTGCCTTGGTGATGCATCGCCATTTTGCCGGCGCGACTGCCGCAACCCATACCGATATTTTTCAGCGCGCCGCCGAAGCCGGTGCATTCGTGTCCCTTGAAATGGCTGAGGGAAATGAAAATGTCGGCGTCCATTACGGCGCGCCCGATGCGCGCGGTTTTACAGTATTCGCCGTTACGCACCGGCACTTCAAGGTCGTCGGTGCCGCGCAAGCCGTCGGCGATGATGTTTTCGCAACCAGTGGTCAGCGGCGAGTAGCCGTTTTCGGTCGCGGCGGCGAGGTGCGCGACGGCGTTGTTGCGCCGTCCGACGTAAAGCGTGTTGCAGTCGGTCAAAAACGGCAAGCCGCCTTTGTCGCGGACGTAATCGGCGACGACTTTGGCGAAGTTCGGGCGCAAAAACGACAGATTGCCCGGCTCGCCGAAATGGATTTTAATGGCGGTGTATTGGTGTTGAAAGTTGATGTCGCCGATGCCGGCTTTTTTGATGAGCCGCGCCAATTTGGTCAGCAAACTGTCGCCCATGCCGCATCGCATATCCGTGAAATAGACCGGTGCTTTTTTCATCGTGATTCCTCCGTTAAGGGTTTTGAAAGAGCAATTAACAATTAACAATTTACAATTTACAATTATTTTTAAGGAACTATTTATCAAAATGCGCGAAGCGATTTTGAAAATCAAACTCCACAATTGTTAATTGTTAATTGTTTTATTCGCTGTCGATAAATCGCAAAAAATTCCCCTGCAACATATTGTGAACGTCGCGGCTGATTTCTTCTTCGGTTACGCGCCAGCCGGTGCGGTGCAGGTCGAGATATTGTTGTTGCAACGTTTTGCCGAGCGTCCAGCGCGCGTGCGCCCAGCGGTAGAGCAGTTGTTCCAGCACCGCCGCGCCGCTGTAATGCGGAATGAAACTGTCGCCCAATAATTCCAAGCCGATTTTCATCGTGCCTTGCATCACGCTCGGCGTGTTCCACGCGCTCCCGAACGGCATCAAATTGGTGAAGCGATGCGCCACGCCGCAGAGCAAACGTTGATTGTGGCTCGACAACGCCGCGACCAAAAATTTATTGTCGGGAAAACTCGCGCAGAGTTCTTCCACCGAAACCAGCGCCGCGGCGTCCGCCGCCGCGCCGATGCTGTCGCTGTCGTATTGCGCGCCAATCACCAACGCCAGCGGCACGCGGTGGCGCTCGCAGAACGGCAAAATACATTTGCGCATTAGGCGCATCGTGCTGTTCTTTTTCGCGAATAAATCGAAACCGCCGTTGACCGACAGCGAAAAATAAACCGCGTTGGTTTTTTGCAACCAATGTTCGAGGAATTTAATCACGCCGTCGTAGGATTCTTTTTCGAGTTCGCGCTCGACCGCGAAGCCCTGATTTTGCAGAATCGGCTGGCTCATTTCCCAACTCAACAATCCGTCCAAACCGAGCGACGCCAAAAACGGCTCGGTGCGCGACGTGTCGTGATTCCAGACCTCGCGCTCGGTGTCGCCGAGCGGGTCGTTGTTCATCACAACGGCTTTGAGGTTGGCGATTTTCAGAACGCGCCGCAAGTGGGGCTGTAATTCATAATGCGAAAACGTCTCGCGATACGCGGCAAGGTCGCGCCGGTTCGGGTCGAGGTTGAGCAGTCCGAGCGTCGTCAGGACGCCGCGCGCCGCTTCGCTGAGCGGCGAGCGCCGGCGAAACAAATACTCCCAAACCAAATCGGCTTGCGCCGCTTTATCGAGCGCGGTAAAACCGGCGTGGGTCAGCCGTTCGGACGCGGGACGCGGCGCGTTGCGGAAAAATTCGGCGACCAGTTGGTCGCTGGTCAGCAAATTATCCAAGCCCCAGACGAAGCCGTTGCCCCCGAAGCGCAAATCGTAAAGGTTGGTGTAGGCGTCAATCGCCGGCGTTTCGTGGACTTTGCGCCAAATCAATTCCTCCAACACCGAGATATTTTCAATGTAAGCGGGCATCCGTTTTCTCCTTTGCGGGCAAGAGCAATTAACAATTAACAATTAAAAATTACGACTTTCGGAATTTAATTAGACCTGTTTCCGAACATTTTTTTTTCTCACGGAGGCGCGGCGGACACGGAGAAGCACCGATGGGGAAAGGCTCTATTCAATTGCCACGCCCTTCAGGGCGTGGTGGGCGGTCAAGAAGAAAGGGCTTTAGCCCAAACAACCTTTCGGCTAAAGCCGGTGGAATGAAACCATATTTTTTATTTTGGGCTAAAGCCCGTTTCTTTTTTTGCCCGCCAACGCCGCTTCGCTTCACCGCCGATTATGCATTATTTCGTCCCAGTCGGGACTTGCCCTGGTCGGGACTTTTAGCGGAGTCGATGATGACAAAATCGCGTAACATCATTCTTAATTCTTAATTCTTAATTGTTAATTGTTAATTGTTAATTGTTAATCGCCCTTCTCCGCCGCGTTTTTCTCGAACCATTTGAGGTAATTTTGCAGGTCGATGAACAAAAACGTCTCCGCGTCGAGCGCGTGGATATAGGTGTAAATTTCTTCTTGCGAGGTGGCGTCGATATAAAAACCGGTGATGTGGTTGCGCCCGCCCGCCGCGTAAATTTCGGTGAAATCCTGAAAATAGCCGCGCCACGCCCAGTTGCGCTCGCGATAATCCAGCGCCGTAACCGTCCCGCGGTGGTTCTCGAAATTCGAGGACAATTGCTTGCCGCGCCGGTCGCAAATATACATTCGCTTGACGTGCCGGATGTCGGCAATCATATCCCGGCACAACGCGCCGAGATAAGCGTCCGCGTCGTCTTGCGCGACAAAAGTCCGCGCCGCGAGATAGGTCTGCAACCGTTGCTCCCAGTCGCGCCGCAAGACATTGCGCATCGTAACGGCGCCGTGCAAATCCTCAATCGTGCGGTCGAACACGCCGCGAAAAATTTCTTGATTGACCGCGTCGCGGCGCAACTCCGGTTGCGGTCGCGCCAGCAAATAACCCTGATAATAGCGTCCGCCGGCGGCGATGCAGGCGGCGAGTTGTTTCTCCGTTTCCACGCCTTCGCAAATGACTTCGATGCCGACCTGTTTCGCGAAAGAAATTAGCGCGCGCAGATATTCGCGGTAATAAAGATTGCCGCACCGGTGAATGTAGTCCATATTGATTTTGAGATAACTCGGCTCCAACCGCGCCAAGCGGTCGAGGTTGCTCGCCTCCTTGCCGTAGTCGTCGATGGCGACGCGACAACCGAGATGTTTGTAGTAGGCGAGCACCGCCGAGAACTCGCGAATGTCGGCGTTAAATTCTTCTTCGGTGATTTCAATCACCAATTTTCGCGGGTTCACGCCTAATTCTTGCGCCCATTTCAGCGTCGGCATTTCTTCGGGGCGGTCGGCGAACTGGGCAATCCAGCCGAGCCGCAAATTGATGAATAAAAATTCCTCGCTGTCGGCGGCGGCGTAACGGCGCAAGGCGTCGCGCCGCACCAGGCGGTCAACGGTCAGCGCGTCGGCGCCCGCCGTATTTTTATCCTCAAAAAACGGTCCCAACGAAATGACCCCGCCGGCGGTCTGATAACGCCCCAAAACCTCGAAAGCGTGGGTCTCGCCGGTGTCAATCGCGAAGATTGGCTGAAAATAAGCAAGGACGTTGGCGGGGACGATGTTCATCGGCGGCTCTCGTTTTAAGAGCAATTAACAATTAACAATTAGCAATTAACAATTGAGGATTTAATTATCAGAATTACGCGAAGCGATTTTGACCACTAAGTTCCACCATTGTTAATTGTTAATTGGTAATTGTTAATTGGGTTTAGTGGCTGTGTCCTTCATGCTCGTCTGCGCCGCTCTGGAAAATCGGCTTGAAGGTGAAATTACCGTTGGTGAAATTTTCTTGGAAATAGTTGAACGCCCGCGCGCCAATCGGAATCAGACCGTTCATTTGCGGGATAACTTCCGGCGCGTAACGCAGATTGCTCCGCCCCGCCTGCGTTTCATAACGGCGCAAATTCGCCACTTCCGGCGCGGCGTCGTTGACCGGCGGAATGTTGACCGCGAGCAACTGCGCGACTTCATAACCCGCCTCCGGTTGCGCGACCGTCTGCGGCACGGTTACCGCGCCGATGGTCAAGTTCGGCAATTCGCGCCACGCCGCCGAGTCGAGTTGCGCCGCCGTGCGCGTTTGCGGCGGATATTTATCGTCGGTCTCGTTTTTTTGCCACGCGGCGGCGATGCTCGCCGCTTCGTCCAACGCCTTCTTTTCCGCAAGTTCGCCAATCAGCGCCTCTTTCACCGCCGCGAGCAACGCCTCGTCGCGCTCGCCGTCCACGACCAATTCTTTCGCCGAGCCGGCGCGATAGTCAACGACGCGATATTCAAGCAAGCCGTTGTCGCCGCCCACCGGCGATTGATTGTCAACGCCCTGAATTGCCATCCCGCGAAAATCGCGTTGGAACGGCAACAGAATTTCCGCGACCGCTTTTTGTTTCGCTTCCGGCGTCGCCGCCGCGTCGGACGCTTGCGTAATTTCCCGGTCGAGATAATCGAGCATAAACGTCGCGACCGCGAAGCCGCGCCGGTTTTCATCCGCGTTGTCGGCGGTAAAAATTTCTTCGGCGGTTTGCGCCGCGCCGGTGTTGCCCGCTTTCAGCCCTAATTCTTGCAAGCGCGGGTCGGCGTTAATTTCGGCGACCGTTACGATGTCGGTATGCTCGCCCGTCCGGTCGCGTTGCCGGATAAAATCCCGAAAATCGCGGCGCAAAACCTCGCGCGCCTGCGCCGTCCGCGCCCGCTGACGCAATTCGGCGACAATTTTTTCGCGCACGGCGGCAAGCGGTTGATACGCCGTCGCGGTCGGCAATTTTTCCGCATCCGTCGCGGTCGCCGACGTCTTTTCGGGCGTGGTCGCGGCGGGCGTGGACGTTGCCGCATTTTCAGCGGTGGGCGCCTCGGCGAATTGCTCTTTATTGGCGTTGTAATAGTCGGCGATTTGCGCGTCGGTGATATTCGGCTCTTTGCCTAACACAATAAACGGCGCGAAAACATAGTCGAGTTGCCAGCGGCTTTTATTCCACAAAAACGGATAGCGGGCGCGATTGGCGGCGGTTTGATGCGAGCGGATAAAATCGGCGGCGCGGGCGGTGAGCGCGGCATCGTCGAGTTGCGCGATTTCGGCGGCGGCGGCTTCGCGTTGCGAGGCAAAAGTTACAACGGCGCGTTTGCCGGTGTAGGTCGAATGTTCCTGCGCGTTTTGCAATTCGGCGAGCGGCGCGGGAATAACCAACGAATTGTCGAGTAGCGCGAGAAATTTCCGCGCCAATAAATGTTCGCGCACGGCGAGTTGATAACTGTAAAGGTCGTCGAGCGGCACGGCGCGGGAGGTGAGCGCGCGCTTAATCCGGTCTTGAAATTCTTTGCCGTCGTTGCCGGCGTAGCCGACTTGGGCGCGAATGAACGTGCCGACTTCCTCGTCGGTTACTTCCAGCCCGTGCCGTTTGGCGTCGGCGGTCATCGCATACAGCAGATAGGCGGTAACGCCTTCGTTGGTAATCGGCTGAAACTGTTGGTTGAAAGTCAGCGCGCCGAAATACGACGGACGCCCGTGATTGATGCCGAACAGGCGGCGTTGAAATTGGTCGAATTCGTTATAGGAAAGTTTTTTGCCGAAAGCGGAGCCGACGGTTTGCGACCCGCCGTCGCCCATAAACAGCCCGGAAAAACCGAGCAAAACAAACGAAGGAATAACGACAATCGCAATGCCCCAATAGATGAGTTTTTGCCGGTCGCGGAATTTTTGCAGAGCCACGAGTAATTCCTTATGTGAGGGGTTGAAGTGATTTACGGCGCAGGCGCCGATTTTGGCGCGAAAAAGACCAAACGGGCGCGTCATTATGCGCACTCCGCCGGTCGTTGCAAGTTTGGGCGGACATATTTAGAGTTGAGAGTTTAGAGTTTAGAGTGGAGAGAGTGGAGTTTTAATTTTTAGAGTGCGCGAAGCGCTTCCACCGCTAAACTCTAAACTCTAAACTCTAAACTCTGAACTCTAAAAACTGCGTTCAGAGCGCTTAACCTCAATCCCCCAAAAAGGAACCCCGCCTATGACCGCCGCCGCCGAAGAAGACCTCTACCAAAATCCGTTAATCACCCGTTACGCCTCGCGCGAGATGGCGGCGCTGTTTTCGATGCGCCGCCGCACCGAAACGTGGCGCGAATTATGGGTCTATCTCGCCGAGGCGGAGCGCGAACAGGGGCTGAAAATCACGCCCGCGCAAATCGCCGCGCTGAAAAAAAATATCGCCAACATTGATTGGAACGTCATCGCCGAGCGCGAGAAAAAAGTCCGCCACGACGTAATGGCGCACGTTTACGCGTTCGGATTGGTCGCGCCGGTCGCCGCGCCGATTATTCACCTCGGCGCGACCAGTTGCTACGTTACCGACAACGGCGACCTGATAATTATGCGCGAAGCGTTGCGCTTGCTTGCCGCGAAAACCGCCGCCGTGCTTGCCGCGCTCGCCGATTTTGCGCAAAAACACCGCGCTTTGCCGACGCTCGGTTTTACCCATTTTCAACCGGCGCAACCGACCACCGTCGGCAAACGCGCGACGTTGTGGGCGCAGGATTTGGCGCTGGATTTAGCCGAAATCGAACGCCGCATCGCGGAATTGCCGTTGCGCGGCGCGACCGGCACCACCGGCACGCAGGCGAGTTTTATGGAACTGTTTAACGGCGACGAAAAAAAGATTGCCGCGCTGAATAAATCACTGCTGAAAAAATGCGGCTTCGCCAAATTGCTGTCCGTAACCGGTCAGACCTACACGCGCAAACTCGACTCGCAAATTCTCGCCACGCTTGCCGGTCTCGGCGAAAGCGCCCATAAATTCGCCACCGATTTGCGCCTGCTCGCCGGCAAAAAAGAAATCGAAGAGCCGTTCGAGAAAAGTCAAATCGGCTCCTCGGCGATGGCGTATAAACGCAATCCGATGCGCAGTGAACGGATTTGCTCGCTCGCGCGCTTCCTGATGAGTTTGCCGGCGAACTCCTACGCGACGCACGCGACGCAATGGTTGGAGCGGACGCTCGACGACTCCGCCAACCGCCGCTTAACTTTGCCGGAGGCGTTTCTCGCCGCCGACGCAATCCTTGAACTTTGCGCCAACGTCGCGAACGGCTTGGTGGTTTATCCGAAAATTATCGAGCGAAATTTAACGGCGGAATTGCCGTTTATGATGACGGAAAATATCTTGATGGCGGCGGTGAAAGCGGGCGGCGACCGGCAGGAATTGCACGAAAAAATCCGCGAACATTCGCAAGCGGCGGCGGCGGAAGTGAAGCAACACGGGCGCGACAACGATTTATTATCGCGCCTGCAAAACGACGCGGCGTTCGCCGCGATTGCCCACGATTTCCGCCGCCTCGCCGACCCGTCGCTGTATGTCGGGCGCGCGCCGGCGCAGGTCGATGACTTCGTCAAACAATGCGTCGCGCCGCTGAAACGGCGCTACGGCAAAAGGCAATTAGGGCAACAGATTAAGGTGTAGGCGGTATCTTGACCGGCGACGATTGCAGTGCGGCGGGCGGCGGCGGTCTTTGACTATATTTTTCATTGGCAAATAAAAATCAAAAATTGTCTTTTTTACCAAAAAATTGAATTGCAAAACGCGCGGAAAAACTACAAGTCGCGCTACGGTTTCTTTGGCGGCGCGGTTTTTAGCCAACTCCGGCTATAACCGCACCGTCGGAGAAAGAGCCATTACGAATTTTGGTGTTTAATCAGCGCTTGTTGTCAAACGCGGTTGCTCTATTAGACCTGTTCGACAACCAATTCGCGGCAAATTTTCGGCTAATTTTCCGTTCCGCCGCGTCAAAATTCCTTGCAATACTCTCGGTATTGCTTCGTCATTTTTCCTTGCGAAACGAAAAATTAGACACGAAAATTTGCTCACTCGTAGGTTTAGAACAGGTCTATTAAATTGCCACGCCTTTTAAGGCGTGGTGAGCGGGCAAAAAAAGAAATGGGCTTTAGCCCAAAATAAAAAATGTGGTTTCATTTCACCGGCTTTAGCCGAATTTTTGTTTGGGCTAAAGCCCAATTTTTAGAGAGACGCCAACCGCGCGCGAAAGCGCGTGGCAATTGAATATAACATTTCCAATCCGTATTTTTTCGTGTCCGCCGCGCCTCCGTGAGAAACAACAAATTTGGAAAGCCCACTAACCTTCGCTTCGCTCTTAATTCGTAATTTTTAATTCGTAATTATTTGACATACCGCGCAATCGCGTCGGCGATGCGGCGGAAAGTGGCGCGGCGCAGGTCGTCGTCGTCGCGCAGGAGCGTCAGGCGGAAGCCGTTCAACGGCGTGTGGAAGCCCGACAGCGGCGTAACGCAAATCCCCTCCGCCCCCATCAGGTAATAGGCAAACCGCTTGTCGTCAGCCACGCCTTGCACAATGCTCTCGACAATTTCCCGCGTCGGCGCGCGGTCAATCGGCAAGGTTTGGCGTCCGTTCAACACGCCGTCTTTGAAGACGATGGGATAATAAAACGCGCCCTGCGGCTTGGGCAGAAGCAGTTCGGGCAACGCCCCGAAAATCTCCGCCACTTCCTCGGCGCGCGCGGCGAATTTCGCGGCGCGCGTCCGTAAATGTTCGGGATAACGCGCGTCGCCGAAGACCAGCGGAACCGACAGTTGCGGCAACGTCGTCGCGCAGACCTCCAACATTTTCGCCGTGCCGAGCGCTTTCACATATTCGGCGAACGCCGGATGTTTCCGCGCGTTCAGAATTTCAATCCAGCCGCACCGCGCGCCGGGCCACGGATATTCTTTGCTGATGCCGCGCAAGGCAATCGCCGGCACGTCGCCGATAATTTCGCTCAAATGCCGCGCCCGCCCGGTAAAATTCAGGTGCGTGTAAATTTCGTCGCAAATAATGAACAGTCCGTATTTCGCCGCGATTGCCACCATCTCGCGCAACTCGGACTCGGCATAGACCATCCCCGTCGGATTGTCGGGATTGACCAGCGCGATGGCGACGACTTGCGGATTGTATTTGACCAAATTGCGGAGTTCGTCGAGGTCGGGGCGCCAGCCGTTTTGCGGGTCGAGCGGAAAGGTGATGTTTTCGTAACTGCCGCGCTTACTCTCGTTCGACAGATGCGTCGAATAACTGGGGCTGGGCATCACCACGCGCGCGTCTTTACGGATTAAGTCGTAGATTTTATCGACCGCGTCGGCGATGCCGTTGACGAATAAAATATCGTCGGCGGTTACTTGCGCCCCGCCGCGCTTGTTGACCTCGCCCGCCAAAAATTCGCGCGTTGCCAAAATCCCGCGGCTGTGGCAATACGCCCACGCGACTTCCTGTTCGAGCAGGTCGCGCACGACGGCGCGAATCCACGGCGCGACTTTTTCGCCCATCTGAATCGGGTCGCCGATATTTTCCCAAGTCATCGACCGTCCGCTTTTTATCAGCCGCTGTCCGACTTCGACGATGTGGCGAATTTCATAGTTAATGTTGACCGCGCCCTCGTGAACAATACTGCTACGCATAGTCGTCTCCCGAATAGTGGTGGTGTTTTTTGGCGGCGGGGAAAAATCAATTAACAATTAAAAATTAACAATTAACAATTGAGGAATTTTTATGGGCAAATCCGCAAGCGCGCGCGAAGCGAATTTTTGACCATCAAACTCCACGATTGTTAATTGTAAATTGTTAATTGTTAATTGCATCTACGGTCGGTCGGCGTTGCCGTGTTGCGGCGCGAAGGCGTCGCGGGTTTTGCTTTCGGACATTTGATTGGCGTAATTGTTTTCGGTGGAATTGTTGCGAATCGGCTGTTGCGCGTCGCTAATCGACGTGTTGCAACCGACGCCCGCCGCCACCGCGACTCCCGCCGCCATCCATAAACGATAATTCATAAGTTAGTCCTTTCAGAGAGAACGAGTAACAATTAAGAATTAAGAATTTTGGCGATTGGGATTAAGTTGTTGCCCAATGCGGTTGCTCTATTCAATTGCCACGCGCTTTAGCGCGTGGTCAGCGTTTCCCCTAAAACATTGGGCTTTAGCCCAAAATAGAAAATGCGGAAAATGCGTTTTTATTCCATCGGCTTTAGCCGAAATTCTTTTTTCCCTTGGGGAACTAAAGCCCTTTTTCTCTTGACCACCGACCACGCCCTAAAGGGCGTGGCAATTGAATAGAGCGTTTGAAAAATCATTCTAATTACGATTAGCGGAGTTAGATTGTCATCGCTTCGCGCCATTTTTGATAACGACTCCACAATTCTTAATTGTGAATTGCCCTTTAATCCGGTCCGCCACTGCGGTCAACGCCCAACGAATACGCTTTGTTCAGCAGATTGATTTTGCGCTGGGCTTCGCCGAGACGTTGATAGTAGTCGCGCAAATCGTTTTCCACCGCGGCTTTTTCGGCGCGGAGCGCGGCGCGTTCCCGCTCCAAATCGTCGATGCGCTTGCCGAGCAAATCCTTCATCCCGTTGTAGTCCTCTTGCGAGCGCGCCGCAAAATTTTTGAAGCGTTTATCGGCTTCGTGCAACCGCATTTCCTGCGCGCTGTTGACCGCCAACGCATAGCCGAACAACAACAGTAAAATCGCCAAACAAATCCAGCCGAAAACCGGTCGCGCCAACACCGACAACCGCCGCGCCGTCAACGCCGTTTTCACTTCCGCCAAATCGTTCGCCACCGTTTGCGTCCACGCTTCGTTAGCGGCGGCGAGCGGCGGCGTGCGCGGCGCGAGCGGCGGCGCGGCGTAAATTTTTGGCGGCGAATTTTCGGACGCCGGCGCGGGACGCGAAAACTCCGCCGGCGCGACGAGCGGTTTTTCCGCGACGATTTCCGGCGCGGGCGGCGGCGGCGGCGCGGGCGAGGTAATGTTTTCCGGCGTTTCGCGGTCGGCGGGAGCGTTATTTTCCGGTGTCTTTTCCGCGGCGGCGGTTAGGTCGGAAGGGCGATAAATAATTTCGCCGATTTTAATTTCCATTAACGGCGCGGCGGCGCATTCGCCGCAAGTCGCGGAGTGCGAGACCTCTAAATACGCCGGCGGGCGCGTCGCGCCGCAAGCCGGACAGACCAGCGCCGCCGGTTGCATCGTAATCAGCCCCGCGCCGCATTGTTTACAGCGGTAGGGCTTGCCGAGCGTGAGATTTTTGACCCGATGCACGGTGTCGCATTCGGGGCAAACCAAGCGGATGGCGTCCATAAGATAAACGTGAGCGAGGCGGCGGTTGCCCGCCGTCGCGAGCATAAGTCGGCGAATTTTGTTTTTTTCGCCGCGCAAGGCAATCAAAAAGACCGACGCCAAACAGCGATAGCATTACCGCCGCATTTTTGGCATAATTAGTGGGAAGCGAGCAGTTAAAAGTTAAAAGTTAAAAGTTAAAAGTTGAAAGTTGAAAGTTGAAAGTTGAAAGTTGAAAATTGAAAATTGCGCGAAGCGAATTTGAAAATCAAACCCCATAATTTTTAATTTCTAATTTTTAATTGCTCTTAACTGCCCACTCGCACGAGAAGCCAATGTTACAGCCGCTCAAATTTCGTTCGTTAGAATTGGCGAATAATTTAATTCAAGCCCCGCTCGCCGGTTATTCGTCGATGCCGTTTCGTCTGTTGACGAAGCGTCTAGGCAATCCGGGTTTGGTCGTTACCGAAATGATTAGCGCCCGCGCCGCGCAGTTGCAGTCGCCGAAACAAGACCGCTATTTGGCGCGCGTCCCCGCCGAGGGCAAAGTCGCGTTTCAACTCTGGGGCAACGACCCGGCGGCGTTCGCCGAAGCCGCGAAAATCGCCGCCGCCGCCGGCGCCGACGCGATTGACGTCAATTGCGGCTGTCCGGTAAAAAAAGTGCGCGCCGCCGGCGCCGGTTCCAAACTAATGGAAGACCCGCCGCTCATCGGGCGCATCGTCGAGCGTCTGCGCGCCGCCACGCCCCTGCCGGTGTCGGTGAAAATCCGCGTCGGTTTAAGCGAGCAAAATTACAACGGCGTCGAAGTGGCGAAAGTCGCCGCCGCCGCCGGCGCCGATTTTATCACGGTGCACGGGCGGCACGCCGCCGAGCGCTATTCGCATCCGGCGCGGTATGAAAAAATCGCGGAAATCGTCGCGGCGGCGGCGGTGCCGGTCATCGGCAACGGCGACGTGCGCGACGGCGACACGGCGCGAAAAATGTTCGCCACCGGTTGCGTCGGCGTGATGGTCGGACGCGCCTGTATGGGCGCGCCGTGGGTGTTCGCGAAAATTCAAGCCGAATTGCGCGGCGAGGAATGGACGGCGCCGACCCGCGCGGCGATGACGGCGGCGCTCCTTGAACATTACGATTTGTTGGCGGATTTATTGGGCGACGAACGGGCAATCCGGCAAACGCGGAAACTCGGCGCGTTATACAGCCGCGGCGCGTTCGCGGCGAAGGAATTTCGCAATCGAATGAATTATCTGCATTCGCGCGCCGACCTGGTCGAGGCGCTACATCTGTTGGAACCATAGTTTCTAAACTGTCGGATTGATTATCATAAATCGAACAGGTCTAATAAAAATGATGACCCGATAAATTCTCTTTCTAAATTAAACGACCACACCGAACAACGCCAATGACCGGCTTCAATTTTTCCCAACTTGACGACGACGAACCGCCGGCGGCGCCCGCGCCGCGAGCGGACGCCTATCGTCCGATTGACCAAGTCGTGGAAGACGCCGACATTGATTTTGAGGACGACGAAGACGAGGGAGATTCCTCCCCCGCGCCCGAAAAAAAAACGCCGCCCGCCGCCCGCGCCGCCATTCCACCCGCCGCCCCGCCCGCGCCGCGAGCGTCTTTCGTCGCCGCGGCGGACGATGCGTTATTGGATAAATTCTCGACCGCTTACGAACAGGAGCACGACCCTTTTTTGCTCGCCGCCGCGCCGCCGCCAGAGGTCGATGACCCGCCGGATGAAAACGTTCGTGCCGGCGACACTCGTGCCGGCGACGTTCTCGTCGCGGAAAATCGTATTGATGACGAAAATACTCGTATCGACGTTCCCGCGCCGGACGCGGAACCGCTTCAAGAATCGCCCGTAGAATCGGCGGCAGAAGAGCCGTTGGCGCCCCGCGCCGCCGCCGAAACGTCGCCGTCGCTCGTCAAAAAAGTCGTCGGCTGGTTTAAGCATATATTAACTATTAACGCAGTTACCGGTAACGCAGATACCAGTAACGCAGTTACCAGTAACGCCGACGCAAACACCGCCGACGCAAACGCCGCCGACGCAAACGCCGCCGACGCCGATGACCGCGCCGTGAAACCGGCACCGCCAATCGGCGGCAGAAATTTTAGCGCCGTTCCGTTTCCACCGCTGTATCAAGAAGACGGCGACGAACCGATGCCGCCAAGGCGCGATACATTAGGCGACGAAGCGGACGCGCCGCCTTTCGCCGCCGTGCCTCTCGACGTTGCGCATCTCGACGACGCGCGTCTTGACGCCGCGCCTTTCGCCGCCGCGCCTCTTGACGATACGCATCTCGACGACGCGCGTCTTGACGCGCCGCCTTTCGCCGCCGTGCCTCTCGACGATACGCCTCTCGACGTTGCGCATCTCGACGACGCGCGTCTCGACGCCGCGCCTTTCGATGACAATTCCGACTGGCTGATTCCCGAAAACGAATTAGCCGCCGCCAACGACGTCTTCGCCGCGTTAAGCCACGGAGTTACCGCGCGTTCGGCGGCAATCGCCGGTCAAACGGCGATTGAAAATACGGTTGATTTTGCCGCCGTCGCCGGCGCCGCCGCGCCGCACTACCGCGATGACCTTAACGACAATCTTCTCGCCGCTCGACGTTCCGTGTCGCCGCTCGACGCGACCGACGTTCTCGCGGAAACGTCGCGGCGAACGGCGAACCGCCGCGCGGATGATGACGAATGGCAAACCACTAAAAACCGTCCGCAAGAATCCGACGACGAATGGCAAACCGTTAGTAACCGTCCGCCGGAATCTAACGCCGATGACGAATGGCAAACCGTTGCCAACCGTCCGCCGGAATCTAACGCCGATGACGAATGGCAAACCGTTGCCAACCGTCCGCCGGAATCTAACGCCGACGACGAATGGAAAACCGTTGCCAACCCTCCGCGAAAAACCGACGCCGATGACGAATGGAAAACTATCGTTAATTCCTCGGCAATCATCGCGGACGATGCGTGGACCGACCAAATGCCGCCGGCGGAAATGGACGCGCCGCCGGTCGCCGCGAGCGTCGATTTTCTTAATGACGAAGACGCGGACGCTCCTCCGCGCGAAGAAACGCCGGACGATTTCAGCGCACCGGAGTCGTTCGCCGAGGACCGGAGCGCCGCGCCTCTCGACGCCGCGTCTCTCGATGCCGCGCGTCCCGACGTTGCGCGTCCCGACGTTGCACGTCCCGATGTCGGACCGGAAGACGATTGGATGGCGGCGGTAAGCGCGGACGAAAACGGCAACGATTGGTTTAACGACGATGCTCCCATCGTTAGCGAGGTTTTGCCCGCCGTTACAGCCGAAGCGGACTCGTCCGCGGACGCGCTCGCGGACGAGTCCACCGACGATTCCGTCGAGACGTCGCCGCTTGAAAATAAAGAAGCCGCGCCCGAAATTTTTGACGAACTGCCGCCGCCCGCCGCCGACGACGAATGGGGCGGCGGCGATTGGTTGACGTCGATGCCGGCGGACGCCGCGCCCGCGCCGAAGCCGAAAGCGGAGGAAGCGCCGCCGCCTGTGGTGGAAGAAAGCGATTTCGCCGCCGAACTGCCGGCGCCGCTGACGGCGTTAATCGACTTTTTTTCGCGGGTCAAAGACGCCGTCGTCAAGCCGTTCGCCGCGATAAGAGCGCGTCTTGCCAACGCCTTTGCCGACGGGCGCGACGCGCTAAAACAACGCCGCGAAGAATTGGAACAACTATTGGGCAACGCGGAAATAAAAGAAGAAAAAGACGAAAATCTGCCGGAAGCGGCGACCGCCGCCGACTGGGCGATGGCGAGCAGTTTTGGCGGCGCGGGGGACGATGAAACGGACGGCGAGATTGAAGCCGACGGCAACGATAGCGCCGAGCCGATTGACGAAGATAGCGAGACGCCGGTCGCTGAGCCGCCGGAGGTCGAGAGCGCCGCGCCGGACGCGGTTGGCGAGGAGAATGAGGCAAGCGTTCCGCCAGCCGAGACGGATGACAATTTAACTAAAATTTTCGGCGAGAACGCGCCGGCGACGCCGGTCCTCGTGCCGGCAACGCGGTGGCAACGTTATTATCAAACGGCGCAAACCCAAGCGCTCCGTCTTTGGCAAATCACCGACCGCCGGATGCATTGGCGTAAGAATTGGTGGCTCTATGTTGACGCGACGGCGGCGGCGGTCATCATCGCCTCGACAGCGGTAATTTTTTCGTATTTTTTATGGGGGTAAAAAAAATGAGCGCTATCAATGCCGATGAAATCCAAAAAATCGCGACGCTAGCGCGGCTCGAAATGGACGCCGCCGAGCGCGCCAAATCCGGCGAACAGTTGGCGCGGATTCTCAACTATGTCGCCACGCTGACCGAGGCGGACGTAACCGGCGTCGAGCCGTTCTGCCCGCCGACGGTGAACGAAACGACCTGCCGCGCCGACCGCGCGGGAACCGTTTTGTCGCGCGCCCAAGCCCTGCAAAACGCGCCGCAAACCGACAGCCAATTCTTCCAAGTGCCGGTGGTGGTAAAGTAGCGCGGCGCGTTGGTTTTTTTTGCCGAAACGGAGAATAAAAATGGATAGTTCGCCGGACACTTTGGACCTCACTAATTTGAAAAACGCCGTCGCCGCGTTGGAACGCGCGGTGAAGGTATCGACGCAAAGCGAAGGTTTTGATGCCGGAACGCGTGAGGTCATTCGCGCCGGCGTCATTCAGAGTTTTGAATTTACCTACGAATTGTGTTGGAAATTTATGAAGCGCTGGCTGGAAATAAACCTTAGCCCCGGCATTGCCGACGGCATCACGCGCCGCGAGTTATACCGCTATGCCGCGGAAAACCGGCTGATTGCCGAGGTTAAATCATGGTTTAATTTTCAAGACGATAGAAACAAAACGTCGCACACCTATGACGGCGAAACGGCGGCGAGCGTGTATGCTTCCGCCTGTGAATTTTTGCCCTACGCCCAAGATTTTTTAGCCCGATTGGAGCAACGGCTATGATTTGCGTGTCGCCGAGCGAAATGGACATTATTCTGACGATACTGAAAACCCACGCGCCGGAATGCGAGGCGCGGGCGTTCGGCTCGCGCTATAAACGGACGCCGAAAACTTATTCCGACCTTGATTTGGCGCTTTGCGGCAAAGAGAAAATGACGACGGCGCAATGGGGAAACGTTAAGTATGCGTTTGCGGAATCCGATTTGCCGTTTCGGGTGGACGTGCTGGATTGGCACGACCTATCAAAGGAATTTCGAGCGGTGATTGAACGCGGGTATGAGGTGATTTATTCGCCGGAGGGCGGCGGCGAGGTTTCGCGTTAAAAGGTCCGACCGCAAGGTCGCGCTTCGCGCGTTTTGAAAATCAAAAACTCCATTGCCGCTATCTAAACTCTAAACTCTCAACGTTGCTGTTGAAGCATTTCGGCGAACGCTCGGCGAATGGCGTCTTCCGTGAAGCCCAAATCCGCCGCCAACGCCGGCAATATCGCGTCCAATTTGCCGCTCCGATAAAGCAGATACAAATTTTCCGGTGTTACGCCCGGCACGAGCGTTTGCGCCGTCAGAAAAACCCGCTCAAAGATTTGCCGGCTCGCCTGCCCGTCTTTCGCGAGCGCGCGGCGCACCCGTTTTTCCGTTTCGAGAATGTCGAGCGCGACGACCATCGCGTTAATCATCGACTCGGCGTTCGCGCCGCCGGTGCCCGCCAAATTAAACGCCGTGCCGTGGTCGGGCGAAGTGCGGACGATGGACAGCCCCAGCGTAATGTTCACACCGCCGAAAAACGCCACCGTTTTTAGCGGCGCCAACCCTTGGTCGTGATACATCGCCAAAATCGCGTCGAACGCTTTTTCCTGCCACATCCGAAAAAACGCCGTGTCCGCCGACAACGGTCCGACGACATTCAGCCCGTGCTGTTGCAACGCGGCGACCGCCGGCGCGATGACGCGGACTTCTTCGTCGCCGATTTCGCCGTTTTCGCCGGCGTGCGGATTTAACCCCAGCACCGCGAGGCGCGGATTAAACACGCCGAGCCGCGATTGCAATTCGTTGTGCAACACCACGCAACTGTGAATGATTTTGTCGTGATTGATTTGCCCCGCCACCTGCGCCAGCGGCGTGTGCGCGGTAACCAGCGCCACGCGCAAACCCTGTCCGTTGACAAACGGCGTCGCCAACAACATCAGTTGCTCGTTGCTTTCGCCAATCGCGCCGAGCAGTTCGGTGTGTCCGGGGTAATTTTTGCCGGCGGCGTGCCACGCCGCTTTGCAAATCGGCGCCGTAACCACGGCGTCCGCCGTGCCGTTGGTGCAGAGGCGCGCCGCGACTTCCGCCCACTGAAAACTGTAAGCGCCGGTCGCGCCGTTCGGCTGACCGAAAACCGGCAACGCCCCTTTCCACGGCGCCGGTTCGTAGATTTGCATTGCGTTATTAAACGAAGGGAAATCAACCGGTTTCACCTCGGCGGGCGACAAGCCGACGATTTTCGCGGCGCGGGTAAAAATTTTATGACTGCCGACCAACAGAAACCGCGCGCGGTCGCGCACCGCCGACAGCGCGGCGGCGACGACTTCCGGTCCGACGCCGGACGGGTCGCCGATGCTAATCACGATGCGCTTTTTCTCGGCGGGGGCGGTTGGCATTTTTCTTCTCGCGCGGCGGCTTACGTGGGGGGGGTAACGATGACGAATTAAAAATTCCGAGTTACGGTGTTCGTTCGTAATTTTTAATTCGCAATTTTGCGGTTCATTCGCCGGCGTCTTTCACCGATGTTTTTTTCGTGGCGAGATTAAGGAGGATTGAAAACGCAAACGCCAAAACGCCGAAAATCAGTAGCACTACTCCATAGCCGTTGTCCATTATTTTTCCTCCCCGTGTTCATCGATGGATAGACATCCTGCCACAAAAAATAACGAACCGAACAAGGCAGAATAGTCGCCGCCAAAAATTCCCAGTAAAAGCGCTCCCGCGCCCACTTTTTCAAATAAATCGGCGATTCTTTTACGTCTGCAATTGAACCACGCAATAGTTCTCTTCAGCGTCATTATTTTTATTCCTTAAATTCGTAATGGGAAAAGCCCGCCATCCTTCGCCGCCATTTCATACCTTCGTCATTCGCACTTCTCACTCGTTCCAGCCGCCCGACCGTTCGCGTTCGTCGGGGCGCAAGCCGGCGAGATGCACCGTCTTGTCGGCTTCGCCGAATTTTTCCTGAAAGGCGACCATTTCCATCGTGATTTCCCGCGCCTTGCCCGAACCGCGAAACGCGCCCAACACGCCGCACTCCGCCAATTGGTCGATAATCCGCGCCGCGCGTCCGTAGCCGATGCCGAATTTGCGTTGCAACAACGACACCGAACCGCGTTGCTCTTCGATGATGGTTTCGCCGCTTTCAAAAAACAATTCGTCCAGCGCGCTCATATCGATTTCGTCCGCCGGTTTGCCGCCGATGACCGGTCCTTCCAACGCCGTGTGGTATTCCGGCGCGCGCTGACCTTTGCAGTAATCGACCACGCGGAACAATTCTTCGTCGCTGACATACACGCCTTGCGCCCGTTGCACTTTGCCGGTGCCGGGCGGCAAATACAGCATATCGCCCTGTCCCAACAGCGCGTCGGCGCCGGACTGGTCGAGGATAATCCGGCTGTCCAATTTGCTCGAAACCTGAAACGCGATGCGGCTGGGCATATTCGCCTTAATCAAACCGGTAATCACGTCCGCCGACGGGCGTTGCGTCGCCAAAATCAAATGGATGCCGACGGCACGGCTCTTCGCCGCCAAACGCGCGATGTGGTGTTCGACCTCTTTTTTCGCGACCATCATCAGGTCGGCGAGTTCGTCGATGATGATGACGATGCAGGGCAGACGGCGCGGGAAATTTTCCAACTCTTCCTCGCCGTAGCGTTGCGCCACGCGGTTGGCGATTTCGTTTTCCGTCAGCGCGTTGAATTTTTCCAAATTGTTGACGCTGACCATACTCAATTTTTCGTAGCGCTCGTCCATCTCTTGGCACGCCCATTCCAGCACGCCGACCGCTTTTTGCATATCGGTAATCACCGGACTCATCAGGTGCGGAATATCGTGAAACCGCGACAATTCGACGACTTTCGGGTCAATCATTATCAACTTGCATTCGTCGGGCGTCATGCACATCAGGAACGACATAATAATCGAATTGATGCAGACCGACTTGCCGCTACCGGTCGAACCGGCGATGAGCAGGTGCGGCATTTTCGCGAGGTCGGCGACAATCGGATTGCCGGCGACGTCTTTCGCCAAGCAGAGCGGCAAGGTCTGCCGCCGTCCGTCGCGCCACGTGAAATCGACAATGTCGCGCAGGCAAACCAACTCGGATTTGAGATTCGGAATTTCAATGCCAATCGTGTCGCGCCCCGGAATCGGCGCGATAATGCGGACGCTGAGCGCCTGTAAATCCATCGCGATATTGTCCGCGAGGTTGCGAATTTTGTTCAGCGGAATCCCCGCCGCGATGCTGATTTCAAATTGCGTGATGCGCGGACCGGGCTGGACGCTGACCACGTTGCCCTGAATCTTGAAATGATTTAACGTCCGAATCAGTTGCGTGGCGCGGCGCTCCAACTGCGCGACATCCATATTTAGCGGCGGCGGCGGCGCGTCCAACAAGTCCAGCGCCGGCAATTCGTAAGGCGGAAGTGCGTTTTTCTCCGGCAAGGTCTCGGCTAAAACCTCGACCACCGGCGAGCGTTGCACCGCGACCAATTTCCGCGCGCCGACCACGACCGACGCCGTTCTGTAAGTCGCCACCGCCGCCGTTTCCGCGGGCGCGGCGGCGTTCTCGTCGGCGACGTTTTCGCCGCTCTCGCCGGCATCTTCATCGACGGCGGCTTCGGCGCTCTCGCCGTTTTCACCGGAAATAAAAGCGGAAGAAACGGCGGCGTCTTCGGATGCGTCCGGCAATTTTGCCGATATTTCAGACGCCGGCGTTTCGCTCTCGTCCGCCTCCTCGTCTTCGTCGGCGGACAAATTCTCCGACGTTTCGGCAATGTCCGCCGCTTCGCCGTCCATAATTTCGTTCCCGATTTCCGCTTCGCTATTCGCGTCTTCGGAACGCGCGTCCTCATCGCGCGCTTCTTCATTATTCACTTCGACCGTTTCCTCGACCGGCGCCGGTAAGAGCGGCGAGCGGCGGAACATTTCAGCGACAAAAGCGTTAATCTCCACCGGCGCGACCCGTTCTTCGCGCGGCATTTCGTCAATCGTTTCGACCTTGACCGCGAGAATTTTTTCGTCCGCGACTGCCGGCAAGTCCGCGACTTCCGCGACTTCCGCCGTTTCCGGCGCAATCGATGCGAGCGGCGCAAACGTCGCGACGGAAAAATTCTCGTCCGCCGTCACCGGCGCGGCGATTTCGGCGACCGCGTTCGCGATTTCATTCTCGCCTGAGGCGCTATTCGCCGCGTCATCGGCAATTTCGTCCGCCGCGTCATCGGTAATTTCATTTACTTCGACGGCGACTTCGTTCGCCGTTTCACCGGTCTCTTCGCTGATGACGGCGTTTTCGTCGCCGATATCTTCCGCCGCGTCTTCGCCGTTTTCCGCGTTTTCATCCTCCGCGCTCGCCGCCGCGATATTTTCGTCGTCCGAGCCGCCCGCCTCCTCGCCGCACGGCTCATCTAACGGCAAATTTTCCGACGCATTTTCCGACGCGCTCATCGCCGCGTCGCTCATTGCCGCGTCGCTCGCCGCTTCATTTTCAATTTCGTTATTTTCGCTTTCGTCGGTATTGGCGGCATTGGCAACGGCGTTTTCGCCGCCGCGTTCATTCTCAACTTCGTTTTCGCCGACGGCGGCAATTTCATTTTCGCGCACGGCGGACTCGTCCGCCGCGACCGCTTGACGCGCGGGAATTTCCACGTTCGGCGCGTAATAATCCGCCGCCTCATAATCCGCCGCCTCATAGTCCGCCGCCTCATAGTCCGTCGCCGCGTCGTCCGCCGCGTCGTCAATGAACGCCGCGCTTTCATCGGCTAATTCCCATTCCTGCGGGAAATTGGCGGTGGTCGGCGTTTCGTTAGGCGCGTTCTCCGCCTCGACCATTTCCGCGATCGGCAACTCGGGCGTGGCGTCGGACGCCGGAGCAATCGCCGCCATTTCGGCGACCGGCTCGCGCCCTTCGTCGTCAAAAAAGAACGCGCTCGCCGTCGGGTCTTCCGATTCAAAATCCTCCGTTTCCGAAGCGGGGTCGAAGTCCGGCTTTTTGGCTATTCCCGATTTTCGCCCCGAAATAAAGCGGCTGAACGCGCCGAGCCGCCGCGACCGTTGCGCGATTTTACCGAGCGCGCCGGACACGGCTTTCGCCGCCGCCACAATCGGCGCTTCCTCCGCCGCGCGGTCTTGCCCCGCGCCCGCTTGCACTACTCGGTCTTGCCATAAACCGCGCAACCGCGTTACGCGCGCGCCGACGCTCGCGCCGGTCTCGCGCCTTTTCGGGTCGGTCGCTATCGGCGGGGCGACCCGCGGCGCGCCGACCCGCGCCGACGGCGCGACATTGAACGCCGGGGCGGGTTGCCGTTTCGCCGCTTCGACGCCGTGCTTAAACGAGCGCGCCGCGGTGTAAATGCCGCCCGCCAACGTCCAGCCGATTTTGCGGCAGACGACTTCGAGCGCCGCAATCAGCGCGTTGCCGAACGCCAGCAAACTGCCGACAAATAAAAATAAACCCGCGCCGAGCGGCACGCCGGATTTACCGGCGTAAAACGCGGCGTAGGGCGCGACGACGCGATACAGCAGTCCGCCGCCGAAAACCGAATCGTCAACCATATCGCCGCATAAAACCGCCGTCGCGCCGACGATGAAGACGCCGCCGAGCGCCGCCGTCCACGTTTCCCAAAACGCGCCGCGCCGCATCACCAGCGCCCCCCACGCGAAAATCAGCGCGGCGGCGACGAACGCGGCGGGATAGCCCAGCGTCAGCACCGCGTAATACGCCGCCCACGCGCCCGCCAAACCGGTGATGCTCCGCTCGGCGGCAAGGAGCGGCTCTAAGCGCAAGTCAACGCTGGCGAACGACAGCGCCAGAAAAACGCCCAAGCCCGCGAGCCACATTCCCCAGAAAACCGTTAAATAATTCGTCGCCGGCTTGACCACCGGCGCGACAAATTTGAAGACCTTCTTTTCCATCTGCATCTCTCCCGTTTTCATTTGAGAGTTTAGAGTTGAGAGTTAAGCGGCGGATGCGCTTCGCGCGTCTTTAAAGATAAAACTCCACTTTCTCAACGCTAAACTCTTCGCTCTAACCCCGTTGACCCGAAACCGCCCAGCCCTCTCGCGGTCGCCGACAATTGCGGCACGACTTTAATTTCGGCGTGGACGACGGCTTGGACGACCATTTGCGCGACGCGGTCGCCGCGCTTCACGATAAATTCGGTGTCGGAAAAATTGCCGAGAATGACGCCGATTTCGCCGCGATAATCGGCGTCAATCGTCCCCGGACTGTTGACGATAAAAATGCCGTATTTCAACGCCAAACCGGAACGCGGGCGGATTTGCGCTTCATAACCGAGCGGAATTTCAACTTTCAAACCCGTCGGAATCAGCGCGACTTTGCCGATGCCAAGTTTGATGGGCTTGGGATTCGCCGCGACTAAATCCATACCGGCGGCGCCGGCGGTTTGATATGCCGGTAGCGGTAAATCGGTGGCGGTTTCTAACCGCTCAATCAGTAACACGATATTTCCCATTTGCTTACGCCTTAAAAAGAGAAGCGGGAAGCAGGAAAAGCGCGATACTTGCTTGTTGCTTTTCCCTTTCTTCTTTTCCCTTATAAAAAAAACGGTTTTGGTTGGCACGGATAATTTATCGGCAATCCGCGCCTCAAACCTTGAACTTTGCGCGGCGGGGGTTAAAAACCGACGCTTTTACGGGCGGCGAGACGAAAACAATTACGAATTTACAAAATTGCCGCGTTTTCGGCGCGACTGTAATTCATAATTTTTATATTAGACCTGTTCGACGAATATGGAGGATGTTATGTTGAAAATCTATACGGCGCTGACGGAAAACGTTGACGACCCGGACGCCGCCGCCGCGGAAATTCTGGCGCAACTCGACTTGCCGAAAAATCAGAAAAAACACGCGCACGGGTTGGTGTTTTTTCATACCGACTACCTCGACATCCTCGCCGCAATCCTCAAAAAACTGCCGTTTCCGACGAGCGGATGCACGACCAGTTACGCCGCGGTCAACGGCACCCCAAGCGAAGCGCCGTTAGTCGTCCTGTTGCTCACCGGCGACGACGTGGAATTTGCCGCCGCCGGCACCGCCGACTTGAAAAACCGCTCGGCGGACGACTGCCGGGCGGAAGTCGAGCGCGTCTATCGACAGATACGCGGCGAATTGTCCGCGCCGCCGCAATTGCTCATTCCGCTCACCTGCACGCTCGGCAATTACAGCACCGAAGACGTGATGGAGGAATTAGACCGCTTGTCGGACGGCACGCCGCTCTTCGGCACGGCGGCGTGGAATCTCGCCGGACTGTTGGACGAAAATCGGGTCTGGTGTAACGGGGAAGTGGTCGGCGGCGCCAGCGTGGTGGTCGGCGTCGGCGGCAACGTCAAGCCGCGTTTTTACGCCAGCGGCGCGGCTTACGCCAAATACGCGATACACGAGCCGGCGCTGATTACGGAGGTGGCGGGTTCGGTAATTCGGAGCGTCAACAATATGCCCGCCGGACGTTTTTTGCAGTCGGTCAAAGTCGTCGGCGACGACTTAAACGACCCGCGCAATTTCGACGCGGTAACGATGTCGGGGCTTGTCACCCGCGCCGACGGCGTGCAGGTGGTGCGCGGTATGTTCGGCTTGGTGCGCGAAAATCCCAACTGGGCGAACATGCTCGGCAAAATTTCCGTCGGCGAACAAATTTCTTTCGCGCCGATTAGCAAAAACGCGGTGTTGGAATCCTCGCAAGAAATGTGCGACCGGCTAATCGCCGACGAAATCAACAACACGCTGATGTTCTGTTGCGTGGCGCGGAACTTCGCGCTCGGCGTCCAATATATGCGGGAATTTGAGCAAATCGACGCCAACCTCCGGCAAATGCACGGCGACGAGGTGCGCTACGCGGTCGGCTGTTCGGGCGGCGAAATTTGTCCGGTCAAAGACCGCAACGGCAAATTCGTCAACGCTTTCCATAATTTCACGATAATCGCGTGCGCGTTTGCGGACAATTAACCATTAACAATTCATAATTAAGAATTTTCGAAAGGACCACCCGATGCAAATTCCCGCGTTGGCGATTGACGGTCCGGCGGGCTCCGGCAAAAGCACCGTCGCCCAAGCGGCGGCGGCGCGGTTGCGATTTACGTATATCGACACCGGCGCGATGTATCGGGCGCTCGCGTGGAAGGCGTTGCGGCTGAAAATCGACCTGACCGACGAAGCCGCGCTGACCGCGCTCACCCAAAAAACGACGTGGCAATTTGTCGATAACGGCGCGACGTTGATGCTCGACGGCGAAAATGTTTCGGCGGCAATCCGCGCGCCGGAAGTTACGAACCGCACGAAATTCGCGGCGCGGGCGGCGGGCGTGCGGGCGCATTTGGTCGCGTTGCAACGGCAAATGGCGGCGGAACGTCCGGCGGTGATGGAGGGGCGCGACATTACGACGGTGGTGTTGCCGGCGGCGCGGTGGCGGATTTTTTTGACCGCCGCGCCGGAAGTCCGCGCCCGCCGCCGACAGGAAGATTGGGCGCGGCGCGGTTTTGGCGGCGTCGGCGGCGACTACGACGAAATTTTGCGGGACATTTTGGCGCGAGACGAGTCGGACTTCTCCATCGGACCGCTGAAAGACGCGCTCGACCTCGCGCAGGCGGGGAAAATCATTTTGCTCGACACCTCGGCAATGTCGCCCGCCGCCGTGATTGACCGCGTGATTGCCATTGTCGAATAAATTCCCCTCTACGGAGGGGAATAAAACCGGAATGAAAATTAGCCGCTTACTATCATTTTCCCGCCGGCGGCGTATGCTCGGCGGCTCACCAAATTTTTAGGCGGAGGGCGATATTATGGACATTCGGAAGAGCGAGCGCGGCGTGGCGGTGATTGTGGCGGTGGCGTTGGCGGTGGCGTTGCTGATGTTGAGCGTGGCGTTGCTCGGCACGACGCGGCGGCACACGGACACGTCGAAGTCGTATCGCCAGACCGATATGCTGAAAATGGCGTTGTTAAGCGTCAAAGCCGACGCGGTGTATCGCCTGAACGACGACGGCGGCGATTTCACCCAAGCCATGAAAAATTTAGACCTGCAATTAGGCGCCACCGCCGGTAAAAATCTTTACGACCTCGACGGCGCGCACGGTTTTATTACGCCGCAGGAATTTGCCGACGCCGGCAACGCCGAGAGCGGCTTCCGCCCCGACGACGCCGGTTTCTACAAAAATTCCACCGGCAATTATCTTGACCAAAAAATGAATCCGACGACGGCGGAGCAAAGCATTTACGAGTTGAAAACCCGCGCGTATGTGGTGCCGTTGGACGCGTCGTTTTTGGTGAACTGGGTGCGGAAATTCGACGGCGTAAATTACCCTTTCCCCGGCTTATTCGACGGCGAAGCCGCGCTGATTAGAAACATCGTGCCGCTCTTCACCGACGTTTGGTCGGGATATAACGAAGCGAATTTAGCCCACGCGACGACCGGCAACCAAGAGATTTATTTGGAAAACGAATTTTCGTTGGACGATTTAATTAATGTTGACAAAGACGTTGCCAATGCCTGGACCCGGGAAAATTACTTTGCCCAAGCGGCGGAGCATATCGTTCTTCACGCTCCGGTTACCGGCGCGGATGGTGAAATTGACATCGGTCAAACCATCGTCAATAAAATCAACGATGTTCAGTTTGACAGCAACGGCTTGCCCTATCAACGTATTGATGCGACGGCGAAAGCGAGCATTTTGAGCGAGGATAATCCCATCGGCGAAGACAGCCCGTATTATCCGTTCACCCGTTTGGTGAAACTCGCCAAAGACGCCAACGATAAATATCTGATTGATATGATGGACGGGGCGCGGCAGGTGATGAATTACCCGACCTACCAAGGCAACGACAATTACAGCGTCAATGAAAAAATCAAAATCGAGGCGGATGACGCCCCGTATTTAACCGGCGACGCCAATGTAAATGTCAAAAAAAGAACCGATTTTGCCACGTTCAACGAAATCGGCATCAACTTTGATTTGTTAAACAAAGCGCGCGGCGCTACTGCCGCCGCTTACGGCGTTTTCACCGGCTCTATGCCGTATAACACCGTGAGTTTCATCGACAAAAATCTGCTGAAAAAGAACGACACGACCGGCGAATTGGAAACGCCGCTGCGTCCGGCGAAAATTCCGCTAAACGCGAACACGCCGCAATGGCTGATTGCCGCCGCGATTGGCTGGCAATTGTTCAACAGTCCGACCGCCAAAGCGCGAATGGCGGCGCAGGCGAAAGCGAACTACGAGGGCGGCGCGATTTACCGGATTGACCTTACCGCCGGCGAGACCTTGGCGTTTGTTTTTGACCACCGGCGAATGTATAACAGCGGCGATTTTATTAACGATACCGGCGACCTGTTTATTACGCCGTTCACTTATATGTCCATTAAAACCCCCAACAAAACGGTTACGGAAAAAGGATATGCTAATTTTTATGCGTATCCGCTTAAATATAGCGGCAAACTTGACGGTTGCGTGGTGAAGTGGGACGGCTGGGACAAGACGCATAATCTTGATTTAATGGCGTTTGCCGGCGGCACGACCAATAGTTACGTCGCGAACGGCTACAGCCCGTTCAAAAAAGACAACACCTACATTGATGTTCGCACCAATTCGTTTGCTGGCACCGGCACTTATGTCCGTCCGTCCATTCAAAAAGACGTAACTGTCGGCACCGGCAACGACTATGACAAGAATGATATATGGTATTGGGGGCGAATGGCGACGTTTGGCAACACCTTGCGGACGCATAATGAATTGCCGGCAATCATTGACATTGTTACCCACCATTTGCTCGAACGAAAAGCGACCAACAACGTTGAAATTGATAAGATTATCGAGCAAATTTATAATGACCCGCGCGTCGGTTATGACAACCATCATCCGGCGCTTTCGCGTTCGTCCATCGCGCGCAACCCTTACGAAGGCACCATCATTTGGGCGTTGGAAGACGGCAAATATCGGGCATTGGCGGGGACTTTGACCGCGCAACCGGCAAATAAAACGCCGACGGAAATCTTTGAACCGGAAGGAGCAAATACCAAAACCACCGCTACCGCCGGAACGCTAAAATCATATTCGTCGCTTACCATTCCTACTCACTCCGCCGCGTCCGGCGGTGGAAGCACCGGCGACCGGTTCAGCGAGACCTATATGGTGGGGACGCCCAATAATAATTATAGCGGCGGAACCGAGTGGTCGCGATACGTCGTCGATAATGTCGCCCGCGATTGGGACGGCACGATTATGTGGATAAACGGCAAAATTCCCAACACTAACTCTAACGATGTTCGTTATAAAAATCCGACTTTCGGGTGGAGCGCTCGGGTGCCGTATGCGACTGAAATGACCTTTCAAGATTGGTATTTCAACACCAATCCGGGGGATTACCTCGCGAATAAAAACTACGGCGATACGCAGGTTAGTGGTAGCTCCGGCTCTAACGTGCAAGGTTATGACGCGAGAACGCCATACGCCGAACCGGTATGGTATCGAACCAATGACGCTTACGCGCCGTATTACGCCGGAGCCGCGAATGACGGTCACGGCTCCTTTCTTAGTGGTCCGGTCATATATTGCGACGGAAACAATTATCAAGGTAGCAGTTCCACGACCGAAGCCACTTCCGTCAATAAAGTTAAAGTGCTGACCGCTCCGCCTTATCAGCACAGTATGGGACGCTGGGATAAACGCGCTGCCCGTAGCGGCGAGGAAGTCGGCGATGTCCCCGAATACAACGCCGAGACCGCAAACTTAAAAGACGCGAACGCCCCGACCGACCCCGCGAAAAACGGCACGCTGTTCCGTGACGACGCCAAGAAAACCACTTCCCTCTGGCGGTGGAACTGGGGTAAATGGACGCATATCTTGAACGGTCCGACCAAAGCGGGCGGCGCAACGACCTACGTGAGCGAAAACGGCACTCGCGCCACGAGTCCGTCCGGAACGGGCGAGGCGGTCGCTCGCTATGGTATAGTCAACAGCAAAGGGGAAATCGTCTCGGCCTTTTATGCGCCGAAACGCAACACTACCGACCAGAATAGTAATAGCGTGTTATATTCTTCGGCTTTACGGCTGTTGGAATGGGATGAAAACAGCCACTCGGCGAAAATTATTACCCAAGATAATAACGGCAATATCAGTCATAGTAATAACGGCGGAACAAAGTATAGCGACGCTCTTTTTGCTTATTCACACCAAAGTTTTGGCGAGCGAAAATTCGTAATGCGTCCCGCGTATATTTCGCGGTGGAAGCCGGCAATCGGCAGTACTTACCCGATGGACATCGAAATCAATCCGCAAGCGATTAAAAACGCCGCGATTGAGCGGGTCGTCGTCAATTTGTTCGGACTGCTCGCCAAAGACGGCAACGGGAAAATCCATTCCTATCCGTCGTATAAAAGTTGGAAGGCGAGCGGTTTTACCCCGATTACCAAACTTGATTATTTGGTTTCCGGCGACGCCGACGCCGCGGACGCTTATTTGCGGGACAATTACGACATCGGTTCGCCGATTTTCTATTATGAGCCGACCGACCGCTTTTATCGCGTCATCGTCGCCGCCGGACTTATCCACACCGGCAAACAAGAGGTCGTCGCCAAAAAATTCCTGCAATTCGTCTATCGCAAAAATAACGGCACCGGCGGTGCCGTCGTCGATAACCACCTGATTGACCCGGAATAAAGATGACGCAAAAATTGACCGCGTGGTTAGTCGTCCCGCCGACGCCGCTTCGCCGATTTATTTGAAAAAAATCGGCGCGGGGGCGTTTCTGCTCGGCGCGTTCGGCGGCAATTCGGCGGCTTGGGTCAGCGCGTTTATCATCACGGCGTGATGTCTATTACTCGCGGGAAACAAGGAGGATTAACGATGGCCTTCGGCACCGCAATGTTGATTTTCAGTGTTTTCGCGGCAATCATCACCGCGATTATCTTAGTCAACGATAAGAAAAAAAACGCCGCGCCCCGACGCCTAATCGCCGTGGCGCGGACGCTATCTGCGGGCGGTGCTAAAATGAAGCGCGCGCGATATTTAAAATTCTCGGCTTTCTTTTGTCCTAAATTTCGGGCGCATTATAGTCCGCCATCGTCGCCACGTTGATGCGTTAGACAAAGCCAAGATAAATTTAGCGCCAAAAAAAAGCCGTCCCAGTCGTTCGGGGCGGCTTTTTTCGCGACAAATTTACAGTGCGGCGATTTCGCTTTCGGTCAAGCCGGTGCCTTGCGCAATCTGTGCCGACGATAAACCCAGCGCTTTTAACTTTTTGGCAATCTCCAATTGCTTTTTCTTTTCGCCGATTTCAATTCCTTCCACCCGTCCTTCCGCGCGAGATATTTCTTTCGCGCTGGTTATCACGTTGACATTATCGCGATAAATTTTTAGCGAGGCGTCGTAAACGTCGCGCTCGCGTCTATCCATCGCCGCTAAATTCGCCGTCGCAAACGCCCGCGTAAAAATCGGCTCGCGCAATATCGCCGGAATATCTTCAAACCGCGCCAAATTCTTCAGAAAATACAGCCATTTATCTTTGTGATTCGTCAACTCGTTTTCCGCCTTGTTGAACAACGGCATTTGCAAAAAAATAAATTCCAACTTGTCGGAAAACAACTCACCGTCTTGGTCTTTCAGATGAATATGCCGCGAAAATTTCTGCCGCTCCTCGGCTTCGTCGTAAAGAAAATCCAGCACCGCCACGAAATAAACTTTCTGCAATTTGAAATCCCATTCACTGCCTTGCGGCGCTTGCCGTTGCAACGGGAACGTCGAATAAAACAACGCGCGGTCTTTGAAATAGTGCTGATATGCCTTTTGCATTTCGACAATGAACGCCTCGCCGCGCTCGTTGCGACAATGAATATCAAACACGGCGCGCCGACCGTCGGGATATTCCGGCATATTTTCGGGATTGGTGAGTTGCAGTTCCTTGATACGGTCGGACGCGGGCAAAATCGTGTTGAGAAAATCAATCAACAAATCCTTGCTCGCCTCTTCGCCGAAAAGTTTCTTGAACCCAAAATCGGTGTAAGGATTGATAAATTTGGCTTCCACTTGACCACTCCTTTCATAATGGCGCCGCCACCGGTGAGTTTCCGCCAACGGATAATGGCGGGAATCTCCGCCGCCCAATCTTGCCCTTTCCCGCTTCGCAAGGAAAAGGCAACTTGATACCAGACGGTTTGCGCGTCTGCTTTTCGCTCTTTGGCAAAAACGGTCGAAAACGCAAAAGTTTATTTTATTGGCGCCAATAAATTCGCCAATGACGGTTTTTGTGGCGGCGGGGCGGCGCGGCGTATTGACCGACTTTTTTCATCCGTATTGCGCAAAAGCGTGGCGATAAGCGTGGTGGAATGAATAGGCCTGTTCGATAACCGTTAAGTTTTTAGGGCTAAATCGTAGTTGATGATGCCGCAGAGCAATGACAGTCGCAAGCGGTGTCGGCGGCGGTGATTGCGATACGGATACGCCATTATTTTGAACACTTTAAGCACCGCGTTGATGTTCTCGACCACGATGCGTTCCCGCGAAATCCGCCGGTTGCGCTCCTTGTCCGCCGCCGTCAACGGCT
>BNUQ01000019.1 GCA_025997475.1 Planctomycetales bacterium | reverse complement strand
AATAGGTCTTAACGCGCGGGTCGCGGACGCAATGCGTCTCGCCGCAATAGCACGGCAAAATAATCTGCGACAGCGCGATAACGGGCATTGGGGGGGGGGATAAAAGCGAGGCGACGGTTTTCGCTTACGCGGCGGGCGCGTGGTGGCTGACGTTATTCGGACCGTCCACCGAAATCGCGACGCTGTCGATGATGGCGGGCGGCTTCGCGTGGTCGATGTTGGCGGCGAAAGGGCAACGCGGTTTTTACTGGGCGCTCGCGGCTTACGTTTTGGCGACGCTCGGCGCGAGCGGCGACTTGGAATGGCATCTGCGCCGCTGGTTCATTGATTATCAAAATCCCACGAAAATTTTATTGCCGCTCGGCGGCATCGCGTGGGGCGTATGGCTGTTCGGCTTTCGGCTGTGGCGGCGGGAAAGAGCAATTAACAATTAACAATTGTGGAGTTTGATTTTCAAACTCGCTTCGCGCAACTTTGACAATTACTCCGCCGTTTTTAATTGTAAATTGTTAATTGTTAATTGCTCTTCCACTGCCACTTTCCCCTTTTCCTTTTTCCTTTATATTCGCCGTTCATCAATTCTCGAACGGGAAAAATTATGAACCCCTCCGCATTTATCGCTCTCGCCGACGGCAAGGTTTTTTACGGGAAATCGGTCGGCGCGGCGGTCGATACTCTCGGCGAAGTCGTTTTCAATACCGGTATGACCGGCTATCAGGAAATCATTTCCGACCCGTCCTACGCCGGACAAATCGTCGCGCTCACCACCGCCGAAGTCGGCAATTACGGGTGCAATCCCGACGATATGGAGTCGCGGCAATTGTTTTTGCGCGGTCTGCTCGTGCAACATCTCAATCCGCCGTCGAATTTCCGCGCCACGCAAGCGCTCGACGAAAGGTTGCGCGCCGAGCAGATTCCGGCGCTGTCCGGCATCGACACCCGCGACCTCACGTTGTGGTTGCGCTCCGCCGGCACGATGAAAGCGTTTATCCACGGCTCGGACGCCGTAATTTCCGTGAAATACGCCGTGAAGCGCGCCCGCGAATGGGCGGGTTTGGACGGGCAGGATTACGCCTCGCAGGTCAGCGTCACCGCGCCGTATCAATGGAATGAAACCGGCGATTTGAAAATCGTCGCCTATGATTTCGGCATTAAATTCAACATTTTGCGCGAACTGTCCGCCGCCGGAATGCAAGTAACCGTCGTGCCGGCGTGGACGACGGCGGAGGAGGTCTTGGCGCTGAAGCCGGACGGCGTGTTTTTGTCGAACGGTCCCGCCGACCCGTCCGCCGTTATCGGCGCGATTGCCGCGGTGAAAAAATTGAGCGGTAAAAAGCCGCTGATGGGCATTTGCTTGGGACACCAACTTATCGGTTTGGCGCACGGTTGCCAATGCCGCCGGTTGAAATTCGGACACCACGGTTGCAATCATCCGGTGAAAAACGAGCAAACCGGACGGGTCGAAATCACCAGCCAAAATCACAATTACGAGATTCACGCGCTCCCGCCGACGTTGGAACAAACGCACGTCAATCTCAACGACGGCACCGTCGAAGGTCTGCGCCATAAAACCGAGCCGATTTTTTCGGTGCAATACCACCCCGAAGCCGCGCCGGGTCCGCACGACGCGCGCTACCTTTTCCGACAGTTTCGCGAGTTGGTAACGAGCGCCTGATGCGGCGGTTGATAAAACCAAAGATTCGTCCACGAAACCGAGCGAAGCGAAGGTTAGTGTGCTTTCCAAATTTTCACGAATTACTCACGTTACGCGCGCCAAAAAATCGTAACTGACTTGATAAAAGTAAAATTCCTTAAAAAACTCATGCTACGCGATTTTGATAATCATTCCGCCGGTCCGCCCCAACGGGGCGAAACATATCAGCCCAGGGTAAGCGGCGACGCTCTATCAGCCGCGCCACCCTGGGTAAAGACGGCGCGGAGCGCCAACCGAAATTGGACGGTTCGCCGCGTTTTGGCGAACCGCTTTCGCCGCCAATGGCGGCGAGATGCCGCCTAACGGCGGAACTGTCGGATGGTTCGCTTTCGCGAACCGCTACCCAGGGTGGCGGCGCGAAGAGCGTGCGCCTTACCCTGGGCTGATATGTTTCGCGCTTTCAGCGCGGACTGGCGGAGTTTTTTCAAATTCTTCGTTGCAACAGCACCAGCGAATACCGCGTAACATTAGTTCTTGATTCATAATTCTTAACTCTTAACTCTTAATTTATGCCCCCTCCCCCAATGCCCGTTATCGCGCTGTCGCAGATTATTTTGCCGTGCTATTGCGGCGAGACGCATTGCGTCCGCGACCCGCGCGTTAAGACCTATTTGCGGTGTCGCCGGTGCGGCGCGTATTTGCTGTATGAATGCGACGGGGGCGGCGAACATCGTCTGCGCGGCTTGACCGGCGAGCGCTTGCTGACCGAACCGGAAATCGTCATCGGTCAAAACGGCGACTGGAAAATCAACCAGCCGTCGCTGTCGCATCGGCACTGTCGCTTGACGCTTGTCGGCGACGCCTACGAAATTACCGACCTCAACAGTAACGACGGCACGTGGGTCAATAACGAGCGGATTTACGATGCGCCGCGCCGGTTGGACGGCGGCGATTTGGTGCGTTTGGCGGATTTAACTTTCCGCTATTTGTCGCCGAGAATCGGCGGCACGGTCAGTCCGCTCACGCCCAAGGATTTGCTCGGCACGAAATTGGATTTGCCGGAAGCGGCGCTCGATGGCGACGACCGTCTGCTCGGCAAAACGCTGAACGGTTATCGTTTGAGCGGCTTGTTGTCGCAGGGCGGCATGGGGCGGTTGTATTTCGCGACGAACGAAGCGGGCGACAGCCGCGTGGTGAAAGTCATTCTGCCGCGCCGGCATCGCGACGGCGACGACACCACGACTTCCGGCGACGGTTTGCCGCGGTTTCTCAAAGAGATGGCGTTGAGTATGGAATTGCGCCATCCGCATATCGTCGAGTGTTACGACATCGGGCAAATCGGCACGGTGTTGTATATCCAAATGGAGTATTTTACCGGACGGAATTTGCGCCGCTGGTTTGCCGAACGTCCCGCGACGCCGGAACAAGTGATTGCCATCGGCGCGGCGGCGGCGCGGGCGCTCGCCTACGCGCACCGGCAGGGCGTCATTCACCGCGACATCAAGCCGGAAAACATTATGTATCGCGACGACGGCGTGGTGAAAGTGATTGACTTCGGCATCGCCAGAGCGGTCGAAGCCGCCGAGACGGTCGGTCGTGCCGACGAAGCGTGCGAAACGGTGCATCTCGGCACCTTGCGCTATATGGCTCCGGAGCAATTGGAAGCCGCCGGCAAAGTGTCGCCGCAGTCGGATATTTATTCGCTCGGCGCGACGCTGTTTTTTTGTTTGGCGGGCTGTTCGCCGTATGAAAAGTGCGACGACGGCACGGATTTACGCGCGGCGATGACGCGCGAGCCGGCGGACATTACGCGGTTTTGCAAAGGCGTGCCGGCAAAATTGGCGGACGTGATTAACACCGCGCTGGCGACCAAGCCCATCTTCCGTTTTGCCACCGCCGAAGAAATGGCGGCGGCGTTGGAAGAAGCGCGGTAAGACGGCGAATTGCCGCGAATTTATTTTACCGAAGGGAACGGCGGGCAATCCCGCCGTTCTTTCTTTTTGATTACGGTTAAGTTTTTTCGGGGGATTTATTCGATAATCTCAAGCAATTATCAATCACGGATTACCGATAGACCTGTTCGACAACCAATTCGCGGCAAATTTTCGGCTAATTTTCCGTCCCGCCGCGTCAAAATTCCTGGCAATACTCTCGGTATTGCTTCGTCATTTTTCCTGGCGACACGAAAAATTAGACACGAACATTTGCTCACTCGTAGGTTTAGAACAGGTCTAATGAACGGCTTCTCTCTTAAAGTTAATCCCGAAGCAATGACGGCGAAGTTGGCGGTGGTCGCCGCGTCGCCGCAGAGTATCGACACGCCGTCGGCGTTAGAGCAGGCGCTGGCGAAAGAAACGGTGCTTTACGGCATTGACAAACCGGCGATTCGCGACGCTTTCGCCGACTTGCCGAAGTTGACCGAGGGGACGGAAATTTTAATCGCCGCCGGCACGCCGGCGGTCAACGGTAAAAACGGCTTCGTCGAATTTTTGGTCAACGTCAGCGGCAAACCGCTTTACGACGGGGCGGCGCTCGCGGACGGCGAATTGTCCAATTTAGAAAACATCGACTACAAAAACGCGATGCGCATTGTCGCGGTTAAAAACGGCGACGCCTTGGCGACGGTGCATTCGCCGACGTTGGGGAGCGCGGGCAAAACGCTCGCCGGCAAAGCGTTGCCCGCGCGCGACGGCAAAGCGGCGGTCTTGTTGCTCGGCGAAGGCGTAGTTTTTGCCGCCGACGGCGTCACCGTGCTTGCCGCCGCCGACGGACAACCGGTGTATAGCGGCAAGACCTTGTCCGTCAGCCAAAGTTACGAGGTGCGCGGCGATGTCGGCTTCGACACCGGCAATATTAAATTCGACGGCTACGTGATTGTGCGCGGATGCGTGAAAGACGAATTTGCGATTGAAGCGAAAAACGTGGAAATCGACGGCGTCGTGGGCGCGGCGAAAATCGTCTGTCGCGAAAATTTGATTGCGCACGGCGGCGTCAACGGACGCGGCAAAGCGGTCATCGTTTGTCAAGGGTCGATTGACGCCAAATACTTAATCAACTGCGCGAAATGCGAAACCGGCGGCGACCTCAACGTCGCCAAAGAAATTTTCAATTCGACGGTGTGGTGCCGCGGCACGGTGCGCGCCGGCAAAATTATGGGCGGCGAAACGCTGGCTTTGCGCGGCGTGGAGGCGAAACAATTCGGGAGCGACATCGGCACGCCGACGGTGGTCGTTACCGGCGTCAATTACGAACTCCGCCGCGTGGACGACGCGCTCAAAATTTTGTGCCACAACATTACCCACGTCGTCGAAGACCTCGGCGCGAATTTCGGCAATCATAAATACTTTTTGTCCTTGTCCGCGCCGCGCCAGAACGAAATAAAGCAGGCGTATTATCTTTTTGACAAGTTGCAAAAAGCGCATCAAAAACTGACGGCGGCGCGGCAGTTGTTGCTGGCGCGCGCCGACCGCCAACCGCTGGCGGTGGTGGTGGCGCAAAAAGTTCTGCACCACGACGTAACGTTAAAAACGGCGAATTATCAGCGGCGCTTTTTAGACGCCCTGCGCGGACCGATAACCCTGTCCGAAGACCCCGAACATCGCACCATCAAGGTCGAAAAATACGGCAAAAACCCGTTCGCGGAGTGAAAGGCAATTAACAATTAACAATTGACAATTAACAATTACTGTCGGAGTAATCATCAAAATTACGCTTCGCGAAATTTCAATAATTAACTCCACCATTGTTAATTGTTAATTGTTAATTGTTAATTCTTAATTCTGCATTCTCAATTGTAGGACGCCATCGATGCCGCCCAACGAAACCGAGAAAAAAGATTACTACACGGAAGCGGAACTCGCCGGTTTGCGCGAGAAATTTATTTATATGCTCACCGGTCAGCCGCTGTCGATTGTCGTCGTTGACGCGGGCGCGACGAACCGGCGGCTTGTCGTCAACGCCTTGCAACCCGGCGGTTTTGAGAATGTTTATGAAGCCCGAACCGGCGCGGAAGGATTGGCGTTGGCGAAAAAATATCGGCGGCGGCAAATGGTGGCGATTGTCGATGAAGCGCTCGGCGGCGGGATAGATTATCCGGCTTTTGGGCGCGCCTTTCGGCAAATCGCGGCGACGGGCGTGTTGATTTTAATCGGCAACCGCCTGTCGCCGGCGAAATTGGAAACCGCCGCCAAACTCGGCGCGGCGGCGGTCTTTCAGCGTCCGGTCAAAGGCGAGGCGCTCCTCGCCAAATTGAAAGAATTGGGAATCGAGTAAAGACGAATTACCAATCCCCCATCGCTTTAATCCAAAATATCACCAAACCTGTTGACAAGGTGTCGATTGCGGTTAGATTGCCTCGTCTATGCCTAAATTCGGCGAAAAACAGGAGGTGAACCGATGACTTTCAGTTCTTTTATCGGCGGCGCGGCGCTCGTTATCGGAGTTTTAATCGCGTTCGGACCGCAGACGCTTTTTCCGGTTTGTCCGCCGGTGGAGTATATCACGATGAAGTGTCATTCGACGGCGCGGGTCGAATTCGCGCTCGGTTTGCTGGTCGCGGTTTTGGGACTGTTGACGCTGTTGACCGCTTCCGCGTCTTTCCGTTGCGGACTAACGATTTCTATTTTTCTGAACGCCGTTCTCGCCCTGCTGATTCCCGCCGTTCTCGTCGGCGTTTGCCCCGGCGCGCATATGGGATGCCGGTCGCTGACGTTGCCGGCGTTGGTGCTTTTGAGCGGACTGCTCGCGACGGGCGCGGCGGCGAGCATCGGTCTTTATTGGCGGCGCGGCGGCGAGAAAAAAAATGGCTGAAAAACAATTGACCGCGTGGCGTTTAGCCGGTGAAAATTTGCGGCGGCAACCGCTCCGCGTCGTTTGCTTGACGGCGGTGGCGGCGATTTTGGCGAGCGCGCTGTTCGGCGGCGCGATTTTTACGACCGGTATTCAAACCGGTTTAGACGTGCTCGCGGCGCGGTTCGGTGCGGATTTGATGGTCGTGCCGACGGGAAACGCGCAAAAAGCCGAAGCGGTGTTGCTCGGCGGCGAGCCGAATTATTTTTATTTTAACGGGGAAATCGCGCGGAAAATCGCGCCGACGCCGGGCGTGCGCCAAGTGTCGCCGCAATTCTTTCTGACTTCGCTTTCCGCCGATTGTTGCGATTTGCCGGTGCAGTTAATCGCGTTTGAGCCGGAGACGGATTTTGTGGTTAAGCCGTGGCTTACCGCCTTGCCCGCGCAAGGGTTGCGCGACGGGCAAATCGCTATCGGGTGCGACATTCTGGCGCGCGAGAACCGCACCGTCAAACTGTTCGGACGCGAATATCCGGTGGCGGCGCAAATCGGCAAAACGGCGACCGGTTTAGACCGGTCGGTGTTGATGAATATGAGCACGATACGGACGCTGATTGACCACGCGCATCAGGAAAAACTACACTTTTTAGCGGACGACGAACCGGCGGGCGCGATTTCGGCGGTGCTGGTGCGGCTCGACGGCACTCGTCCGCCCGCGACGGTCGCCCGCGAAATTCGGCGGGAAAATCCGAACGTCGAGGTGGTGGTCGCGCAGGGCGTCGTGCAACAAATCGGGCAGGCGTTGCGCCGGCTCAAAGGGCAAGTTTTCGCGGTGTTGGTCGCGCTGTGGGTCGTCGCGGCGACGGTGTTGACGGCGGTCTATTCCGGTAGCGTCAACGAGCGGAAAAAAGAATTTTCCGTTTTGCGATTGCTCGGCGCGACCCGCGCCAAAGTGGCGGGCATCGTGTTGGGCGAGGCGTTTTTGACCGCGTCAAGCGGCGGTTTAATCGGCGTGGTCCTCGCCGCGCTCGCGGTTTTCCCGTTTAGCACTTACATCGGCGACCGGTTACAATTGCCCTATATTCCGCCGGCGGCGGCGTATATTTTCGGAATGGCGCTGTTCAGTTTGGCGTTGGTCGCGCTCGCCGGTTTGCTCGCCGCCGCTTACGCGGCGTGGAAAATCGGTCGCGCCGAGACCTATCTAACAATGCGGGCGGGAGAATAAAAATGTTGGCGGCAACGGGTTTGACCAAAGAATATCGGCGCGGCGGCGGGCGCCGCGTCGCTTTCAACGCGGTGGACGGCGTGGATTTGACCGTCGCGAAGGGCGAAATCGTCAGCGTCGTCGGGCGGTCGGGGAGCGGCAAGAGCACGTTGCTGAATATGCTTACCGGCTTGTTGCGTCCGACCGCCGGCGCGGTGCTTTTTGACGGGCAGGATATTTGGGGGTGGCGCGACGCGGAAATTTCGCGGTGGCGCAATACGAAAATCGGCTATATGCCGCAAGGGCAAAGTTTGCTTGCGAATTTGAACGTCCTCGACAATGTGCGCTTGCCGTTTTTTCTCGCGCGGCGCGACGGCGAGATTACCGCCAAAGCGTTGGCGCGGTTGGCGCAAGTCGGCATCGCTCATTTGGCGGCGAATTTTCCGGCGGAACTGTCGGGCGGGGAGGCGCGGCGGGTGGCGCTGGCGCGGGCGCTGATAAACGCGCCGGAGTTGCTTATCGCCGACGAACCGACGGGCGATTTAGACCTCGCGACGACGAATGAAATAATGAAACTTTTTGCCCAAATCGTCGGCGACGGCACCGCCGTGTTGCTGGTTACGCACGAAGCGGAGGCGGTAATTTCGCCGACCGGCGCGCGAATTTATGAAATGACGGGCGGGAAGTTGGCGGGGAGGGATAAAAAAGTTATGAGGACGCATTGATGAATTTGAAATTATTAGCGCGCGCAAGTAAATCTCTCGTCCGATTGTCGGAACCGACGAAAAGCCGAATTAGCGCGGCAATAGAAAATTTGCGGAAAGAACCGCCGCGCGGCGATATAAAGCATTTGCGCGGACGCGACGGCTATCGCGTGCGCGTCGGCGATTACCGGATATTATTCGACATTAGAAGCGGCGAGATTATCATCACCGACATCGGCGTTCGCGGGCAAATTTATAAGTGGAGGAATTAAGATGACCGCCCAATCGCAATTAACCGTTTTACGCGCCCAAACCCACGCTTTTATTGACGGGCTTGATACCGTCAAATTAAAAGCGTTGCAACCGCTTCTTTCGGTGTTGGCGGTCGATGAATTTGAAGCCGTCGTTGAAACCGACTTGACCGGCGAAGAAATCGCCTGCATAGAAAGTGGACTGGCCGAATACACGAAACATCCGGAAACGGCAATTTCATTTGACGATTTTATCGCTCGCGAATACCCCGTCGGTTTGCCGCCGGTAAAATGTCATTTGCGCTACGCCGAAGAAGCCGCCGGTAATTCGTAATGACGAGTAACCGAGGTTTTAAAACCAATCATCTAACATAATTTCCGGTGAGAAAATAAACGCAGATATTAGTGTCAAGCAGATATTTCATAATTGAATATCCGGTTTTGCTTGTCGCGCGGCATAAATATCGGCAATAATGGTCTCGGTATCCCGCTTGTGTCTTCCCACGCGCCGTATAAATCGAAAAAATCAGTAAGTTTGGTTTTTTAGGTCTTTGCTCGCCTAAAAACACCACAACCACCCTTGAACCGGAACGCTTGGGCGTCGGTTCGTCTAAAACGATACTGCCGTCCAAATACATTCCATAGACGGCGTTAAGTTCTTTTTGAGGTATTTCTGCGGTTGGAATTATCATCGCGACACTCCCCTCAACAAAAAAACTACTAAATCAAGTAATTCTCCAACTCTTTAACGTCAACCGTTTGCAACGCGCATTCGCCAATTCGGCGCGGCAGGACCAACGTGATTTGTCCGCCGCGCCGTTTTTTGTCGTTCGCGGCGGCGGCGACGATTGCCGCCGGCGGGAACGGCGACGCGGTCGGCAAATCGTAGCGGCGCAACACCGCCGCGATTTTCTCCGGCACCTCGGCGTCGCAGAAATTTTGCCGCGCCGCGCCGCGCGCGATTAACGCCATTCCTATCGCGACGGCGTGTCCGTGCGGGATGCGGAAGTCGCTTAATTTTTCGACGGCGTGTCCGAAAGTGTGTCCGAGATTTAATTCCTGCCGTTTGCCGCGGTCGTGTTCGTCGGCGACGACGTAATCGCGTTTTATCGCGACGGCGCGGGCGATAATCGCGGTCAAATTCTCGCGCAGTTTGCCGGCGGCGAGTTCGGCGAAGAGCGGCGCGTCCGCCAACACGCCGTATTTAATAATTTCCGCCGCGCCGTCGGCGAAATTCTCCGGCGGCAAAGTCGCGAGCGTCGCGGTGTCCGCCAACACGAAACTCGGCTGATAAAACGCGCCGATTAGATTTTTCCCTTGCGGCAAATTGACGGCGGTTTTGCCGCCGACGCTTGAGTCGACCATCGCGAGCAACGTCGTCGGCAACTGCAAAAAATTTAAGCCGCGTAAAAAAGTCGCCGCCGCGAAACCGGCTAAATCGCCAATCACGCCGCCGCCGAGCGCGAGGACGACATCGGATTTGGTGAAATTTTCATCGGCGAGAAAACCGAGCAATTCTTGATAATTGGCGAGCGTCTTGGCGCTCTCGCCCGCCGGAAAGACCTTTTTTGCCACGCGCCAGCCGGCGGCGGTCAAACCGTCCGTTACGGCGTCGGCGTAAAGGCGATTAACGGTGGCGTCGGTGACGAGCGCCGCTTGACGCGGCGAAAAGCGCGGCGCTAAAAATTCCGCGAGACGCGCCAAAACGCGGTCGGCAATCTGCACGTCGTAACCGTCGCGAATATCAAGGCGAATCGTGGGCATCGCTTAATCTCCCCGTAATTAAAAATTACAAATTAAAACACGTTACGCGAATTGGTCGTCATCGACTAAGTAAAATTTAGTTCAATTATTAGACCTGTTCGATAACCGAGAACGAGCAGATTTTCGGGCATAATTTTTCGTTCCGCAAGGAGAAATGACGAAGCAATACCGAGCGTATTGCCAGGAATTTTGACGCGGCGGAACGGAAAATTAGCCGAAAAGATGCCGCGAATTGGTTGTCGAACAGGTCTATTAAGTTAAACGACCATAACGGTTGATTGCCTCACAAGCACTCCTCGCCTTTCATCGCGCAGAATTCGCCGCACATCGTGCAGACCTTGTCGTCTTTTTGCGGTAACGCGGACTCGTGCGAGCGCCGCGCCGTTTCCGGGTCGAGCGCCAGCGCGAACATTTTTTCCCAGTCGCCGGCTTTGCGGGCGCGGCTCATCGCGTCGTCGCGGTCGCGCGCGCCGGGGAGGCCGTTGGCGATATCGGCGGCGTGCGCCGCAATCCGCGCCGCAATCACGCCCTCGTGCACGTCGCGCGCTTCCGGCAGGCGCAAATGTTCCGCCGGCGTAACGTAACATAAAAAATTCGCGCCCGCCGTCGCCGCGAGCGTCCCGCCGATGGCGCCGGCGATATGGTCGTAACCGGCGGCAAGGTCGGTAACGAGCGGTCCCAACACGTAAAACGGCGCGCCGCCGCAGGCGACTTTTTCCATTTGCATCTGCGCGACGATTTGATGGTAAGGAACGTGCCCGGGTCCTTCGATGATGACCTGCACGTTTTTCTGTCGCGCCCGTTCGGCGAGTTCGCCGAGCGTGTAGAGTTCTTCGACTTGGGCGCGGTCGCCGGCGTCGGCTAACGCGCCGGGGCGCAGGGCGTCGCCGAGCGACAACACGCAGTCGGTCGCGCGACACATATCAATCACTTCGTCGAAACGCTCATACAGCGGATTTTCCCGCTCGTTGACCAACATCCAGCGCGCCAACAACGACCCGCCGCGGCTGACGACGCCGGCGAGGCGCGGATGTTCGCGCAACCACAGCGCGGCGCGGCGCGTGATGCCGCAGTGGACGGTGATGAAGTCAACTTTATCTTGGACGTGCAGTTCGACCGCTTTTAGCATATCGGCGGCGGTCATTTGGCGGAAGGTTTCGCCGCGGGCGAGCGCGAGATGACCGGCTTCATACATCGGCACCGAGCCGAGCGCGACGCGGCATTCGGCGCGGACTTGTCGGCGAATGGCGCGGAGGTCGCCGCCGGTGGATAAATCCATCACCGCGTCGGCGCCGGCGGCGACGGCGACGCGCATTTTTTCCAACTCGCCGTCAAGGTCGCCGCGGTCGGGGGAAGTACCGAAATTGGCGTTGACTTTGCAGGACAAGCCGTCGCCGACCGCGCACGGTTTATCGCGCGGGAAATCGTGGCTTGCCCACGGCACGACCCACTTGCCGGCGGCGATATTCCGGCGCAATAAATCAATGTCGATATTTTCCGCGTCCGCCGCCGCCTGCAAGCGCGGGTCGGTTTTGCCGCTTTTCGCGATTTCCATTAAGAGCATTACGGTCTCCAAAGACAATTAAGAATTAAAAATTAAGAATTAAGAATGCGGAACAATTAGACCTGTTCGACAACCAATTCGCGGCATCTTTTCGGTTAATTTTTCGTCCCGCTACGTCAAAATTCCTTGCAATACTCTCGGTATTACTTCGTCATTTTTCCTGGCGGGACGGAAAATTAGACCCGAAAATTTGCTCGTTCTTGGTTATCGAACAGGTCTATTATCAAAACAATCATTCGCGTAACACGAGTTCTCAATTCTTAATTACCTGCGGTCTGGCTTGGACTAAATAAATTTTATGACCGGCGACGACGCCTTCGAGGTCTTGCGGCTCGCCGAATTCCGCCTCGACGGTCAGCGCGACTTCGCCTAATTTTTGTGCCAGCGTCAGCAGTTTGCCGTCTTTGGCGGAGAGCGCGACCTGCGCGTAATTCACCAATTCCCGCCGCAACGCGCTGTCCTCCGCCACGCGCAAGGCGAACGAATAATCGGCGCACGACCACAATTGCGGTTCGCCGTTGCGCGGTTCGCCGTTGCGCGGCTCGCCGTTTTGCACCGTCAACCGATACGGGCGTCCGGGCTGACGCGCCGACGCCAACGTTTCGCCCAAGCCGACGGCAAGTTCGACGCTGACTTTCCCGCGCTCGCCCGACACCGGGTCGGCGGAATGTAAAACGAAACAATAGTCCGGCGTGAGCGCCTCCTGAATTAGCCCCGCCATCGCCACCGCCGCGTGCGGAATTCCCGCGTAGTGGCGGCTGAGCGCCGCGCGTTTCGTCCACAACGACGCCCAGACGCGCCGAACCGTCGCCGGTAAATCTTCGCCCTTGACGCCGATAACGCTGTCATACAAACCCGCGCCCGCGAGTTCTTTTAAGTCCTCGCCGTTGGAACTTGACCGCACCGCGAAGCGCGTGTCTTCGCTGAATTGTTCGAGCAACGGCACAAAGACCGCGTCCGGCAAATCCGGCAAATCCAAAATAATTTCCCGCAACACCGGCAGACGCGCCTCGATTTCTTTTTCGCCGAGCATCGCGAGCGATTGCGAGAGATGCCGGTATTCCGTGAGCGTGCCGGCGTCGCGCAGACAATTTTCCATCACGCCGAACGGAATGGCAAAGGTCGCCGGCGCCGCCACGCCGGCGATTTTTTTCACCGCCGTTTGCAGACGCGCGCAATTCGCCGCTTTCGCGCCGCTGTTTTCCCGCGTGATTTCCGCCGCCGTCAACAAACGAAGGTCGCGCGCCCATTCGATTCTCGCCGGCGTCGCCGCGACGACGGCGGTTTCTTTCACCGTTGTCGTCGCGGCTTCTTTGACGGTTACGCCTTGTCCGGTCGCGGACAGCGCGACCGTTTTGCCGTCGAGCGCCGTTAGTTGCGCGAAAACGCCCGCGTCCTCGGCGGTGATAAACGGCACGCCCTGCTGACGAGCGCGGATTGCCAAATGCGACAATTGCGGGAGCGGCGCCGCCAAAATGACGCCGCGAATATGGCGCGGAATTTCCTCGTCGCCCTCGGCGAAGTCGAGCCGCGCGATGACGTCTTCATTATTTAACGGAATGGCGGCGAGCGTTTTCGCGGCGCGCAATTTGCCGCTCGCCTCGCCGGCGGCGATAATTTCCCACGCCGGCAAATGTAAAATTTCCCGCAAATGCGGGAGCGCGAGTTCGGCGGCTTTCGCCGGTTGAAACAACACGCCGGCGCGAAGCGCGCCTTCGGTAAAGGTCGCAATCGCGTGGTCGTCGAGGTTTAACGCGCGTCCGAGCGCGGTCGCCGCCGGTAAAAACGTCGCGTATAATTTTTCCTGCGCGGTCGCGCAACTCCGCAACAAACGGTTTAACGTCGCGAGCAACCGCGCCGCGGCAAGCGGTTGTCCGGCGTCGAAATTTTTCCGCCACGCTTCGATTTCCGCCGCCACGCATTGCAAATCCGGCTGGTCGTCTTCGCTCAGCGCCGCGTTGACGATTGCCGCCCGCGTCGCGCCGAACCAGTCGGCGGAGAGCGCCGTCGCGTGATTGAAAAATTCGCTCAACCGCGCGAAGACCAAATTTTCCAAATCGAAATCCGCCATTCGCAAGGTCTGTCGGTCGGCTTTTTCGACCCGTTTGAGCGCGTCGGCGAGTTGCTCGCGCAACGCCACCGCCGCGACGGCTTGCGCCAATGCCGGACGATTGTCGTGATAAAATTCGGCGGCGGCGCCGGCGAGCGCCGGAACTTTTTGCGCGGCGGCGCGTAAATGGGTGGATAAATCCGGCACGTTGAAAAAATCGCGCAACTCGCCGAAAAACACTTTGAACTCGTTGACGAAACTCGCCGCATAATCGGCGCCCGGCGCGGTAATCGCCGTCAAGATTTCCTGCGCCGTTTGCAAGTCCTCCGGTCCCGCCGAGCGGTGCAGTTTGTTTTGCAAATTATGTTTGATGCGTTGCTTCATCTCCGACGGAATGTCGTTGCGGTGGGCGATGTCGCGGATGCGCGTCAGCGGTTCTTTGACCGCGAACGCCGCGGCGTGCGACGGCAGAAACGGATAAATCCGGCGTTTCAGCCACGCGGGCGCGTCGAGCGCCTCGAGCGCGTCCTCAATTTCAATGCCGGCTTGCGCGTGATGATTGGGGCGATAATGCCCGCCGTCCTCGACGCACTTCAACGCGCCGGTGGCGAGATAGCGCAACAGCGCCGCGAGCAACGCCAAGTTTTCGACCGTCGGTTTGGCGTCGCCGCCGAGCGTGTCGCGCACCCATTGCAAGCGCGTGCGCCAACTGGTGTGGCGTCCCATCGCCGCCACGATGGCGCGGAGAAAATCGCTCTCCGGCAACGCGGCGATTACTTTTTGCTCGCTGGCGCCGCTTGCGCTTGCGTCGCTGGTCGGCGCGTTATTTACGGGGGCGCTAATTTCCTCACGCGGCGCGGCGGGAGGCGTCGGCGTCTTATTATTATTGTCGCTATCGGACAACGTGGTTGTCGAAGCGGACGAAGTGGGCGAAGCGGGCGGGGCGGACGGTAGCACGGCGGTTGGCGCGGCGAAGACGGGCGAATTTCCGCCACTGCCCACTGCCGATTGCGCACTGCCTACGGCGCTCGCCGCATTAACGTAAGCCGTGAAAGTCGTCGCGTCGTTATGCGCGTCGCGGACGGTCGCCCGTTCGCGGAAAAAATTCTTTAAGCGGACAAAGGCGCGGTCGAGTTGGTCGGGCGGTTGCGGGAATTGTTCTAAAATCACACTGCCGGAAAAATTCTTTTGCGCGAGAAATTGCACCGCTAATTTAATGCCGTGGTCGTCTTTGGCGGACGGTCCGGTGAACAGCGTCAAATGCGAATCGATTTCGCCCCAGTTCTCGTGCGCGTGGACGTGGAAAATCCGCGCGTTGACCGGCAACTCGTTGAGGAAGCGCATATAGTCGTTGCGCGTGTAGGGGTTGCAGTTGGCGTGTCCGAGGTCGAGCGTCATACCGAGCGCGGCGCCGTGCGGGTGTTTTTCCAGTTCGCTGAAAAATTTCTGAAAATGCGCGGGCGAATGTTGCGGCGTGTTTTCGACGGCGAGCGCGACGGCGGGATAATTTTGCGCCAGCGGCACGATTGCCGCGACGAACGCCGGAATGTCGTTGATTTCGGGGCAGAGGTGCGCGACGACGACGGGGGCGGCGATTTCTTCGGCGAACTGGCAGGCGTCGTGCAACGCCAGCGCGCCGGCGGCGACGCGCGGGTCGGCGTCCCAGCGGGCGTGGACGGAAAAGCGCAATTTGCCCGCGTCGGACATCGCTTTAAGGAACGCGCGTTGCGGCGGCAAACAGTGCGCAAACGTCCAGCCGCGCCCGTCGCCGTTGTCGGCGAACCACTCGAAAGCGGCAAAGTCGTGTTGCAACGCATACGCAAACGGCGCGAGTTCGTCGGCGCAATACTTGGTCGTTTGATTGCCGATGGCGATTTCCATGGATAGTCGTCTCCGGTGTTGGCAGTCGGGCGGGAAAACGGCAGTATAAGCGGAAGCGCCGGAAAATTTAATAGAGTTGTTCGGAGAAATACCAAAGTTTTCCGCCCCGCCGCTTCGCGGCATAAAGGGGAGTTAAGGGGGGGGTAAGAATTTTAAGTTTTTTAAGAATCTTAAGATTCTTAAAAAACTTAACTCGCTTAAAATCCTTAATCCCTCTCTTAAAAAACTTCCGCCGCCGCGCCCGCCGCCCGCTTTTCCCGCCCGCCAAATTTTTTTGTCTTTCTGGTGAAAATTGCGGGTAAAACGTTGTCTTTTTCCCCCTCCCCCGTAAATTTAACCCGTGCGGAAAAGAAAAAAAAGGAAAGATTTTTAAGCAAGCGATTAAGTAGTTTAAAGATTTTATGGTTATCTTTTTCCCGCGGAACGCGGATTTTTTAAGGAACTTTTAAGGAGTCGGAGTATGTCTCTCAAAGCGAAATTGGTGTTGAGTTTTTTGGTGTTGGTCGCGATGACCGTCACGCTCGCGCTGGTGATGCTCTATTCGTCGCGGACGGTCAACGACGTCTCGAATAGGTTGTCCGTCGCCTACGTGCCGCAAGCGCTGAACGCGGCGAACTTGACCCGCGGGATTTTAGTCGCCGGCTACAACTTCCGCGCCTACCAATACTCGCACGAAGAAGCGTTATATCAAGCCGGCATGGCGGCCATCGCCGACGTGGAAAAAACCGAAGCCGACATCGATAAATTACTCGCGACCCAAGCGGAAAATCTCCCCTACACCGCGGCGCAAACGCCGGACATCAAACGCGCGATTGCGGAATACAAGCGCATTTCCGTCGAAATTCACGACGTCATCGTGGAAACCGACAAACTCTCGGCGCAACGCGCGGCGGCGGGCGACAAGGTGGAAGTCGCCGTCGCCGATTATTACGGCGCCGACTTTCGTAAATTGGCGGCGGAAGAAACCGAGAGCGGCGACAAAGCCAAACTGGCGCGCCGTTTCGACCGATACGCTTCCGGCTTGGCGTTGTCGCGGAAAGTCGGCGACGCGCGACGCAACGCCGAGGTCGCGGAAAGAGTGGGCAACGCCGCCGACCGGGAAGCCGCGTATAAACGCGCGCGTGAAAATATGGATACCGTGCTCGCTTTCGCCCGCAACACCCGCGCCACGACCGCGGTGCCGGTCTGGCAAACCCGCGCCGACGCGATGATTAAGACCATTGAGGATTGGGAAAAAATCGTTATGCAAGTCGGCGCGAAATTAAAACAAGCCGATGCGCTCGCCGCCGGCCGCGTCGGCTATTATCGCGACATCACCACCAAAAGCGGCGAGTTGCTTGCGGCCACGCTCGGCAACGTTAAAAACGGGGCGGAAGAAACCGACGCCGACGCGGAATGGAGCATCAAAGTGGCGCTTGTCGCCGCGATTGCCTCGTTGGTGATTGGCGTGTCGTTGGCGTTGTTTATCGCCGGTTACATCGCGAACTCCATCATCAAAATCGCGGAATTGATGCGCGTGGGCTCCGAGCAGGTTACGACCGCGTCGGAAATGATTGCCAACACCTCGACCTCGCTGGCGGAGGTCGTCGTCGAGCAATCCTCGGCGGTGCAGAACACCGTCGACTCGTTGAAGGAAGTGGCGAAAAACACCCGCCAAAACGCGACCGACGCGACCAAAACCAACGAGGCGACGATAAAGAACACCAAGACGATTGAAGAAGGCGCGGGCGCGGTCAACGAAATGGCGGGGGCGATGAACGGCATCAGCGAATCGTCGGAAAAAATCGGACGCATCATCAAGACGATTGAATCGATTGCGTTCCAGACCAATTTGTTGGCGTTGAACGCGGCGGTCGAGGCGGCGCGCGCGGGCGAGGCGGGCAAGGGCTTCGCGGTCGTCGCCGAGGAAGTGCGCAACTTGGCGGGGCGTTCGGCGCAGGCGGCGCGGGACACGACGGAACTGATTGAGGATACGGTCGGGCGCGTGCAGAACGGCGCGTCAATCGCGGATAAATTAGGGACGAGTTTCAAGGAAATCGAAGTCGACTCGGTGGAAATTTCGCGGCTGGTCTCGGACATCGCGGCGGCGACGGATACGCAGGCGGAACACATCGAGAAAATCGAAAGTTCGATGAAGGACTTTGAGCAATCGACGACGCAAAATTCGTCGAGCGCCGAAAACGCGGCGGCGGCGGCGGAAGAACTGATGGGACAGGCGCAGTCGTTAAAGTCCTACACCGCGCAGTTGGTCAAAGTCATTACCGGCTGAGAAGTGCCGCAATTACCGCAATTATCACCGGTAAAAAATAGGGGCGCCGTCCGCGGGAGGGATGGCGACCCTTTTTTTCTCCCTTTATGGCAAGGGGGGCAAGCGGCGGTTCTATCGCCGATTGACGGGGTGGCGGCTCTTAATTCCCCTCTACGGAGGGGTGGCAACCGCGACGCTCTATCAGCGGTTGACGGGGTGGTTGCTTTATTTTTTGCGGTATTCAATTGCCACGCCTTTTAAGGCGTGGTCGGCGGTCAAAAAAAATGGGCTTTAGCCCAAAATAAAGATGCGGTCTCATTCCATCCACGCGCTAAAGCGCGGGGCAATTGAATAGAGCAACAAACGATTTCATTTCGCGTTATGCGTGATGATGTTGAGGTCGGCTTGCGGCAGGACGACGCGCGAATAGGGCGGGACGCTGGCGGTGAGCCAGACGTTGCCGCCAATCATCGAATCGTGTCCGATGACCGTGTCGCCGCCCAAAATCGTCGCGCCGGCATAGACGACGACGTGGTCTTCAATCGTCGGATGGCGGCGCTGTCCGCGGAGTTTTTGTCCGTCGGCGGGCGACAGGGCGCCTAACGTTACGCCTTGATAAAGTTGCACGCGCTCGCCGATGACGCACGTTTCGCCGATGACGGTGCCGGTGCCGTGGTCGATGAAAAAACTTTTGCCGATGGTCGCGCCGGGGTGAATGTCGATGCCGGTGATACTGTGCGCGTGTTCGCTCCACATCCGCGGAATCAGCGGCACGCCGAGCATAAACAATTCGTGCGCCAAGCGGTGCGTCGTCGTCGCCATCACGCCGGGGTAACTGACAATCACCTCGTCGATGCTTTGCGCCGCCGGGTCGCCGTCGTAACCGGCTTGCACGTCGGTTTTAATCACGGCGCGCAGTCGCGGCAACGCGGCTAAAAATTTTTGCACTATCGCCGCCGATTGGGTTGGCACTTGGCATTGTTCGCAATGCTTGGTGCGGCAACTGTAACGAATCGCCCGTTCGATTTCGGCGGACAATTCGCGCGACACGTGGTTGAGCAGGTCGCCCAAATGATAGTTGAGATTGTCTTCGGTTACCGGATGACCGGAACCGGAGAAGCCGGGGAACAGCACGTCGAACAACAGCGACAGCGCCTGCTTCACCGCTTGCGCGCGCGGCAAGTCGTGCCGCTCGGTGCGATTGATGCCGACATCGTCGTCGTAGGTTGCCAATAATTCCGCCAGCACGGCGGACAAGGTTGCGGACACGGTTTCGCCTCCCTTCGGTCGGCAATTAACAATTGAAAATTAACAATTAACAATTAACAAGGGTGGAGGTCGCTTCGCTCCATTATCAATTTCGCCGGACGAATTGGAAAATCAAACTCAACCACTCAATGTTACGAGATTTTACCATCAACGACTCCGCTAAAAACCCCGCTATGGGCTTAATGTGAATAATGGTGGAGCGGCGAGGCGTTTCCGCCGCGCAACTCGGGGAAAAGCGTCCCCGCCAATCTCAAACCCGAGAGGGGTTGAACTATTTGTTAAACCCCTATCGGGGTTCGGTGATTGGTCGGCGTTATCCCCGACCTGCGCGACGATGGCGCGTGTCGCTTGGTCGGGGTTATTCACATTAAACGCCTACGGCGTTTTTTAAGGAGTTTTATTTTTCAAATAAGTTACGTTTTTTTTGAGCGCGTAACACGAGTCAACAATTGTAAATTGTTAATTGTTAATTGTTAATTAGTTCTTCCAACACCGCCGTCAGCGGTGTTTGCGGCGCGTAGCCCAACGCCTCGCGTAACGCCGTCGAGTCCGGGCGGCGGTGTTGCAAATCGACAAAATTCTCGCCGAAAATTTCCGCATAACTGCGATAGATAATCGGCGACGGACTGCCGGTTAATTTGATGACCAACTTCGCCAAGTCGGCGATGGTGATTTCCTGATTGTTGCCGATGTTGTAGGTGTTGCCGGCGGTCTGCGGTTTTTCGCTTAAATCGGCGATGGCGCGCGCGACCTCGCGCACGGCGGTAAAACAGCGCGACTGCGAGCCGTCGCCGTGGACGATGAGCGGGCGTCCCTCTTTCGCCGCGGCGATGAAATTCGGCACGACCATGCCGTAGCGCCCGACCTGTCGCGGTCCGACGGTGTTGAACAGACGCACAATCGTTACCGGCAAACCGTCGGCGTGAAAATGCGCGTAGGCGTAAAATTCGTCGAGCAGTTTCGCGGCGGCGTAGCACCAGCGGCGGTGCTTGCTGTTGCCGATGATGGACGCGGCGTCTTCGACGAAGGTCGCCTGCGGATTTTCGCCATAGACCTCGCTGGTCGAGGCAATCACCGTCCGCTTGCCGAAAACGGCGCAGGCGTCGAGCAACGTCCGCGTGGCGTCCAAGTTGCGGTTGATGGTGCCGACGGTGTTTTCCATCACTTTTTTGACGCCGACGACGGCGGCAAGGTGAAAGACGGCGTCGGCGTCTTTGACGAGCGCGCTGGTGATGACGCGGTCTTCGACAACGCCGTTGACGAAACGAAAACGCGGGTTGCCGTCGAGCGCCGCCAAATTGCTCCGGCGACCGGTCGAGAGGTCGTCCAACACGACGCAGTGCCAGCCGCGCTCAATCAACAATTCCGCCAAATGACTGCCGATGAAACCGGCGCCGCCGGTAATTAACGCCGTTTGAGCCATAGCATTTCTCCCCAATAAAAAAAGTTCGCCGGTCGCGGAAAAAACGGGATTGTAGCCGATGAATTAAAAATTACGAATGAAAGAGTATGTGGAAATTATTTCGCGCGAAAGCACGGAGAGAAATATCTGGGGCGCTCTATTCAATTGCCACGCGCTTTAGCGCGTGGTCGGTGTTCTCACTAAAGAATGGGCTTTAGCCCAAACGAAAATTCGGCTAAAGCCGATTGAAATCTTTATTCTGGGCTAAAGCCCTTTTATTTTTTTAACCGCCCACCACGCCTTAAAAGGCGTGGCAATTGAATACCGCGAGAAAAAAGAGCAACCACCCCGTCATCGCGACATAGAACCGGAGCGTCGCGATGCCACTCCTCCGTAGAGGGGAATTTTATTTGCCGCGTTTCGCGTTATTTCTTTCAACTTTCAACTTTCAACTCTTAACTCTGTTCTTTCCAACCGTCGCCGGTATTCGTTTGCCATTTTCCCGACCTCAAAGCGCCGCGCGGATTGTTGTCCGGCGACGGCGAGGCGGCGGCGAAGGTCGGGATTGACCAATAATTTTTGCAACGCGGCGGCGAGGTCATTGGCGTCCGGCGGCGTCAATAAACCGTTTTCGCCGTCGGCGACGATTTCGCGAAGCGGCGGCAAATCGGTGGCGACGACCGCCGCGCCGCAGGACTGCGCTTCCGCCGCGACCAAGCCGAACCCTTCGTAGCGCGACGGCATCACCGCAATATCGAGCGCCGCCAAAAATTTTTCCGGCGCGGCGATTTCCCCGCAAAAAAGAATCTGCGGCAAATTTAAGTCCGCCGCGAGTTCGCGTAATTTTCTCTCTTCGCTTCCCGCGCCGCCGACGACCCACGCGACCGGCGCGGCAATATCCGGCGTGCGGAGCATCAATGCGGCAATCGCGCGGATAAAAATATCGACGCCTTTTTGCGGCGCGAGCCGTCCTAAAAAACCGACCGTGGGCATTGCGGGAAAATTTAATTCGCGCCGCAACGCTTCGCGGTCGGCGGCGGGGCGGAATTTTTCCAAGTCAATGCCGTTGTAAATCACCGGAAAAAATTCGGCGGGCAAGCCGGTTTTTTGCCGCTGAAAATCGGCGACGGCTTGCGACACGCAGACCTCGCCGGCGGCAAAACGCGCGGTGAGACGGTCAAGAAAAAAGTGCCACGGGCGCGGGCGGGTTTCCATAATGTGGCAGGTGGACAGCACCGGCATCGGCAGTCCGGCGGCGGCGAGCCGCCCGACAAGATTGGCGTGAAAAAGGTGCGTGTGCAAAACGCGCGGGCGAAGTTCGCGCAATAATCGGCGCAACCGCCAAATGACCGCAACATCGGTTTTGCGCCGCGCGCCTAAGTCATACACGGCGACGCCGCGCGCGCGAAGTCGGTCGGCAAAAACGCCGCGCCCGTCCAACGCCGCGACCGCGACCTGCGGCAGGCGCGTCGCCAATTCAAACACCACGCGCTCGGCGCCGCCCGCGCCCAAGGAGGTAATCAGTTCTAAAATCATTTTTTTCCGTTAATCGCCCTGAAAGGGCGAAATATATCAGCCCAGGGTAAGGCACACGCTCTACCGTGCCGCCCCCCTGGGTGGCGGTTGATTGATAAAACCATCCGACAGTCCCGCCGTTAGGCGGCAAACGCGGCGGCGGCGAGAGCGGTTCGCCAAAACGCGGCGAACCGTCCAATTGCGGTTGGCGCTTCGCGCCGTCTTTACCTATGGTGGCGCGGCTGATAGCGCGTCGCCGCTTACCATAGGCTGATATGTTTCGCGCTTTCAGCGCGGCTGTCGGAATAAATTATCAAAATCGCGTAACACGAGTTTTTAATTCGCTTCGCGCCATTTTGAGAATCGCTACTTAATTTCTAATTTTTAATTCTTTAAGGTTGCGGCACGAAGCGCAAATCCCAGCGCGTCAATTTATCGGCGGCGAGGCAGAACCGGCGGAACGCCGGATAATCCGCCGCCGCAATTCGCGCCGCCGTCAGTCGCAATTCATAGGTGATTTCGAGCGAGTCGGTGTCCGCGATAAAACTAACTTTCAGCGACCCGAATTTCTCCGTGACGGTCAACGGATTGAGCGCGTTGGTTAATTCCCACGTTTCGGGGAAATTGATGACGACGGTGCGCCGAATAGTCAGCAACGCCGGCAACACCACGTCGCAATCGCGTCGCGAATGGGGCGCGAACGCTTCCGTCCAACTCGCCGGCGTCGCGCCGTCGTAACAAAATTTTCCCGCGAGCAACGGCGCCGGCACGCGGCACAACACGCTGTTCGCCGCTTCTTTCGCGTAATTCCGCAAGCGCAACCGCCCGTCCAAACTCGCCGCGTCCGCCGCGGCATCCGCGCCGCTGGCAACCTTGGCGTCCGCGTCGCTTGCATCGGCGATGCTTGTATCTGCGATACTTGTATCGGCGATACTCGTGTCCGTCGCCTCCGCCATATCGACGGCGACATTGTTCACCACGCCCGCCGCGACGTGTCCGTATTTTTCACCGGCGATAATTTTCAGCACGTCGTCCCAGGTGTTTTCGTCGCGAAACCACGCGCGGAGAAAAAACGCCGTTTGTCCGCGTCCGGAAAAATCCACTTCCATTTCGGCGTCGCCGGACGGCTCCAACGTCAGCATCGTGTTTTCGTGCCAGACGTTGTTGGCGGCGCGATACGGCGCCGTCGCCGTGATTTCCGCGCCGTCGGCGCGCACGATGACCGCCTGCGCGCCCTGTATCGAAAACGGCACACTGCCGAGCGCGCGGAAATCCATCGTGCCGTCGAGGAATAATTTTTGTCCGTCGAGTTCGACGACCGAAATGCAATGGTTGAAATGTCCGAGCAACGGCAAGGTCAGGTCTTCGTTGCCGCGTCCCTCGTCGGCGTCGGTCGCGTAAATCAACACCGGATACGCGGTCAAGCCGAGCGCCCGCGCCATCACGTTAATCAGCGTGGTTTTGTCTTTGCAGTCGCCGAAGCGGCGGGTGAAAATCGCGCCGGCGCTGTAGGGCTTAAAGCCGTGCACGCCGAACGCCCAGTCGTGATTGCGGACCTCCTGCGTTACCCATTCAAACACCGCCGCGAGACGCGCGCGCGGCGTCGGATAGGCGTCGCGAATTTCCGCGACTTTTTCGGCGATTTCCGGCGTTTCGAGTTGCTGGCTTTTGATTAGTCCCCAATACCACCGCGCCAGCGCGTTCCAGTCCTGAAACGTCGAAACCGCGATGGTGGGGCTGAGTTCCTTCGCCGGCGGCGCGTAATTTTCCGCCGGTAGCGGCGGCAAATTTTTCAACTCCCACGTCCATTCGCGCTTGCCGTCCGGTAGCGTTCGCGGCGCGGTTTCCGCCGCGCCGTTCGCGGCGTGGAAAAATAATTTTTTGTCGGGCGGCGCGACCAGCGCGTAGCGCGACACGGCGGTAAATTCGTCCTGCCGGAAGCGGTGCGTGTAGCCGAAATAATCGCCGAAAAAGTCGGGGCGATTTTGTTCGACAATATAGGCGACCTCGACGACGTCGCCGCGATTGAGCGCCGGAAAAACCGCCATCGCCACTTGTTGCGTGTCGCCCGGCGCGAACCCGGCGGCGTTGCGGGCGGCGGGGACGATTTGCGCTTCGTTGACGCTTCCGTCTTCGGTCAGCACCCGCGCCGCGAGGAAGCGCACCGTTTCGTTTTCCGGGTCATACCACACCGGCGCGCGCCGCGTTTTTTCGGCGCCGGCGGGCGTGAGAATTTTATAGAGCGTCCGATAGCCGCGCCGTTTCGTGCCGTCGGCGTGCAACTCGTCGATTTGCTCCCGCCAATAAATCAGCCGGTCGCCGCCGGTCGCCGCGCTCGCGACTTGTTCGGCGAGCGGCGCGACAAATTCGGCAAGGTCGGGAATTTCCGTCAATAATTCCGGCAGAACTTTGCCGCGATATTTCAAGTAATCGCGGGTTTTGCCGAGCGTCGGGTCGAGCGTCAGCGCGGTCGTGAAATCCGCTTCCGCGGCGGCGGCGCTACCGTTCGCCAAATGTAGCCGTCCGCGCAATTCGTAAAGCGTCGCCGCCTGCGGCGCGAGCGTTAAGGTCTCGTTAATAAAATTTTCGGCTTCTTGTTTATCGCCCGCCGCGTCGCCGATTAGAATTTCCGCCAGCGCGAGGCGCGCGGTCAAATCCTCCGGTTGCAGGTCCAAATAATCGCGCCAAAGTTGCGCCGCCGCCGCGACTTCGCCGAAACCGCGGCTGATATTCGCCGCGTCGCGGACGAGGTCGCGTTGTCGGCGATTGTTTTTCAGCAACGCCAATTCGACGTTTAGCGCCGCCGCCGCTTGTCCGTTGCGGAGCAAAACTTCGGCGTATTTTTGCCGGACGGCGGGAAAGTGCGGATGCCGTTTCGCCAAATTTTCCATCAGCGTCAAGGCGCGCGTTTCCCAGCCGCGCCGTAAATAGATTTCCGCCTGCGCGACGTTGGCGAGCGGCGAGAGCGGGGCGGCGGCGAGGGCGCGGTCTAAATATTCGCCGGCGCGTTCGGGACTGCCGAGCGAATTGAGGTAATACTCGGCGAGCGCGGTCAGTGCGACGACGTGGCGCGGCGATAGGTCGAGAACTTTCAGGAGCGCGAGGCGGCGCATATTTTCGTCGCGGTCGATGAGCGGGCGGGACGTTTCGTCGGAGACCTCGGCGAGCGCCAGCGGATAAATCGCCTCGCGCGGCGCGAGGCGCATCGCCTGCATCAGCAATTGCCGCAACGCCGGCGAATAGTCGCCCAAAATTTGCCGTTGCGCCAAGAGCATCGCGTAAAAATAACGGGCGCGGGCGTCGCGCGGCGCGGCGTCGATTTGTTTTTTCAGCGCCGCCAAACCGCCGAGTTCGCAATCCTCGACCACCGTCGGCATTAGTTGCACGTCCGCCGTCCGCGCCGGATTTTGGGCGACTGCGGCGGTTACATTTTTGACGCCGGTCAGCGGCGAGCCGTCCGGCGCGGTGAGCGCGAGCATCAACCCCCAGTCGGCGGCGGCTTGTCCGACTTTGCACAAAATCAAATTCAAGCCCTTTTGCGCCGGCACGGCAAAGTTGACTTGTCCGAAGCGGGCTTGACGGTCAAGGTCTTCGCGAAAGACCTCGGTGCCGTTGACGAAAATCGCGAGCGAGTCGGCGGCGCCCACGCGAAGGGCGATGGATTGGGCTTCATCGACTTCTAAAAACAGCGCGGCGTAAGCGAGCGTTTCGTCGGCGGGCTGAAGCAGAGACGTAAAATCGAGATACGCGAGCGGGTCGGTCGAATGAAACGGTCGCCAGCGGAGCGGATTTTTTTTGCCGTCATAGACGGCGGCGAAATCGGGCAAGCCGGTTTCATTGACGAGGTCTTGCGCAAAAGCGTAGCCGCGCTCGTTGGCGAAAGGACCGAGAATTAAAAAGTCGCGTTGTAAATTAAGGTCGGCGGTGAATTTTTCGGCGGCGGCGCGGTCGCCGCGGCGAAGCGCCGTTTCGGCGGCGGCGCGAATGGCGAAAAGTTTGTTGACCGCGGGGAACCGCGGCGCGGCGATAAGTCGGTCGAGAACGGCGGCGAAGTCGGCGGCGTCGCCGGTCAGCGCCGAGAGCGCGGTTAATTTGCCGATTAAAAATTCGGCGACGGCACCGTCGTCCGGCGAAACGTCTTTCGGGGCAACGTCTTTCGCGGCGGCATTTTCCGGCGTTGGTGTGGCTTGGGCAACGGACGCGGGGGAAGAGGCGGTTGCCGCGATGGACGCGAGCGCGTTTTGATATTCGAGTTGGGCGCTCAAAAATTCGCCCCGCGCGAAAAAATCCTCGGCGGCGCGAAGGTGAGAGAGCGGCTCGGCCGACGACGACGCGGCGTCGTTGTCCGCAAGGTTGTCACCGGCGGCGCGGTCGGCGGAACTTTCGGCGGCAACTTCATTGACAGCATTGGCGGCGGCGGAATTTTCGGCGGTCGCCGCGGCAAAAGTTTCAGCGCTCGCCGCGCTCGCTTCGGCGGTCTTCTCTACGGAATTATCGGCGGCGGTTTCGGCGGCGAAAAACGCCCCCCCAAACAACGACAACCATAAAAAAAAAGTGCGAACGGCAAGTTTATTCATCGTTTTCCTTTGGTGATGGCATAGTTTTTATGGGCTGAAAATCAGGATTGTTTTTCCGCGTTGCCATTCTCCGGCGCCGCGTGGTCGCCGATTTTAATCACTTCGGTGACGACCGGCGCGGCGTCGGCGGCGGAAACGGCGGCGGGCAACGCCGGCGCGAGCGGCTCATCGACGCCCTTGACGATTTCGTCTTTCATTTCGGTCATTCCTTTGCGGAACGACACCAACGATTTGCCGAGCGTCCGCCCTAAATCCGGCAGTCGCCGCCCGAACAACAACACGCCGGCGACGCCGACAATCAAAATTTCCGACCAGCCCAACGACTGAAAAAACGCGGGAATAACGGACATACGACCTCGCTTTGCCAAGAATAAAAGGGTGGAATAGATTTTCTGTGAAACGTTGCTCTAACGGTAACTGTGGTGTAAAAAAATCACCTCGACAGGCGACCGGCGGCGAGGTGGCGCTCCAAGATTTCGACCTCGGCTAAATCTTGCGGTTGCTTATTTATCATATTTTTTGCGCAAATTCATCGACACTTTCACAATCAAACGCCAAGTCCGCCAGACGGTCGATTGCCGCCATATCGGTCAACGCGCTAACTTTTTCCTGCAACGTTGCTGGAATCGTCGGGAACCGTTTGGCGAGTGTCCGTAAAATTCCTTTTACTTCGCCCTTGACGATGCCTTTCGCTTCGCCCCTGGCTTCGCCTTCGATAACTGCGGTTTCCAGCACATTGCGGTTGTCGCGATAGACCTTTAAATTGTCTTGATACGCTTCTTGCTGTTGCGCCGAATACTTCGCGTATTCCGCCGTGCCGAACGCTTTTTCAAAAATCGGTTCGCGGAGTATTGTCGGTATGTGGTCAAATGTTTCCAAATTTTTCAAAAAATATAACCACTTATCGGCGTGCGTCGCTAATTCGGATTCCGTCTTCGTGAACATCGGCATTTGCAAAAATATCATCTGCAACCGGTCGGAAAACGAGTCGCCGTCTTGGTCTTTCAGCGTAACTAATCGCCGTAATTTTCGCCGCTCTTCTTGCTCGTCATATTCAAAATCCAATATCGCCACCAAAAACACCGGATTGAGTTTGAAATTCCAATCGCCGGTTTGCGCTTGTCGCTGAATCGGAAACGCGCTGTAAAATAAAGCACGGTCTTTGAACCACAGTTGTTTCGCCTTCTGCATTTCGACGGTGAACGATTCGCCGGTTTCGCCGACGCAAGCAAGGTCGAAAATGGCGCGGCGGTCGGCGAAATTATCCGGTAATTGTTCGCTATCGCGAAACGCCAAAGTATTGACTCGATGTTCCGGCGGCAAAACGGTGTTCAAAAAATCAATCAACAAGTCCTTGTTGGCTTCTTCTTTGAACAGTTTTTTGAAACCAAAATCGGTGTATGGATTGATGTAGCGGTTCATCGGAGTCCTCCTGATTTCTGAATTCGGATGCCGCGTAGAACGCTTACCTCGGTAGGCGACCGGCGGCGAGGTGGCGCTCCAGCATTTCGACATCGGCTAAATCTTGCAAGCGCCCGCAGGCGCGTTTGTTGGCGAGCAAATCTTGGAGCGACAACACTTTGATTTTCATCCCGTCGAGGTCTGTCGTTAGCGCTCGCGGATACGCTTCGCGAAAATCCACGCCGCTGATTTCAGTGATAATATCAATACGCCGCGGCTCTACGCCTATCTGGAAAACCATACCTTGCCGTTCAAAATCGGCGGCAGAAATATGGTCAAACGGCGCGCCAAATCGAGCCAATGCTTTAATAGACCTGTTCGATAACCAAGAGTGAGCAAATTTTCGTGTCTAATTTTTCGTGCCGCAAGGAAAAATGACGAAGCAATACCGAGAGTATTGCAAGGAATTTTGACGCGGCGGGACGGAAAATTAGCCGAAAATTTGCCGCGAATTGGTTGTCGAACAGGTCTAATGATGCGCGAGGCGTTTTCCGCCTCTGCCAACACGAAAAAATCAATATCCCGCGTGGCGCGCGGCAAGGTGTGTGCCGCCAACGCGAACGCGCCGACCAACATAAAATCGACTTTTTCGGCGACTAACGCGCGCGTCATATCAAGAAAATCCTCATTCATTTCCATAGTTCGCTCCATATTTTAGGCCATTGCGAATGAGGCGGGTTACATCGCGACGCATCGGTTTTTCAGCGTCGTATTTGTCTGGATAAAACGCGCACGCTTCGCGCGTCAATTGCCACGCGAAACCCATAAGCCAACTCGGTTCGCCCGCGACAAACGCATCGTTGTCGAGTGAATTTATGTCGTCAAGTTTTTTAACGGTTACGGTTCGCATTTTAGGATTTTCCTTTGGCGAAAAAATTTTAACCGCGAACGCCCCCGAACCTTTTCAATTCGCGTGCATTCGCGGTTAAAAAAAGCGCGTTAAATCCCCGCCGCTTTTCGCAAGTCCGCGATTTTATCCGTTTGTTCCCACGGGAATTGGTCGCGCCCGAAATGCCCATACGCCGCCGTGTCGCGGTAAGACCAGCCCTGCGGGGCGCGGAGTTTCAGCGCCGCCTCGATTTTCGCCGGACGGAAATCGAAAATGCCGCTCTGTTCGAGAACTTTTTGCATCGCGACTTCTTCGATTTTGCCGGTGCCGAAAAACGACACGTTGACGCTCGTCGGCAGGGCGACGCCAATCGCGTAGGCGACCTGAATTTCGCACTTTTCCGCAATGCCCGCCGCGACGATATTTTTCGCCACATAACGCGCGTAATACGCCGCCGAGCGGTCAACCTTCGTGGGGTCTTTGCCCGAAAACGCGCCGCCGCCGTGCGAGCCGACGCCGCCGTAAGTGTCCACGATAATTTTCCGTCCGGTAACGCCCGCGTCGCCGTGCGGTCCGCCGATGACGAACTTACCCGTCGGATTGATGTAATACGTCGTGTCCTTCGTCAGCAATTGCGTGTAGCCCAACACGTTTTTAACCACTTCAATCATATCGCGGCGAATCGTTTCGAGCGGCACGTCGTCGGTCTGGTGCGAAATCACGACGTTGGTGATTTTCACCGGTTTGCCGTTGTCGTAGTAAATCGACACTTGGCTTTTACTGTCGGGGCGCAGATACGGGATTTTTTTGGCGCGCCGGATTTGGCTCAATTCCGCCAACAATTGGTGGCTATACACAATCGGCGCCGGCATCAGTTGCGGCGTTTCGGTGGTCGCGTAGCCGAACATCAGCCCCTGGTCGCCCGCGCCCTGTTCGCCGGACTCGGAAGTCGCGGCGGTAACGCCTTGTGAAATGTCCGGCGACTGCCCGTGAATTTTTTTGACGTATTCAAAGGTCTTGTCGCAGAACAGCAATTCTTCGCGGTTGTAGCCGATTTCGCCGACGACTTGGCGCGCGATTTTTTCCGGGTCGATTTGGTCCCAGCCGGCGCAGGTGATTTCGCCGGCGTTGGCGACGAAATTCGTCGTTACCATCGTTTCGCAGGCGACGCGGGAACCTTTGTCGGCGGCGAGGCAGGCGTCGAGAATCGCGTCGGAAATTTGGTCGCAGACCTTGTCGGGATGCCCTTCACTAACCGATTCGGAAGTGAAGATGTGCGGGGCGAGTAACTTGCTCATTGAACGTTCTCCTTTTTTAGAGCGGTTGGCGGCGGCAAAATACCGCCGCGAAAGAGTGCGATTGTAACCGCCGCGCACGGCAAAGGCAATTTAAATAAACCGCCGCGCGACTTCCCCGGGGGCGCTCTATCTCGCCTGCCGGGGGCGATTACCCTTCGACAGCAGAGGGGGCGCATCGTCCCTGACGGCGCGGCGGTCGGAATGATTTATCAAAATCACCACCCCGTCGTCGCGACATAGAGCCGGAGCGTCGCGATGCCACCCCTTCGTAGTGGGGAATGGGCTTTGCCGCGCTTCGCGCGAGTTGAATTTTCTCTGCCGCGCTTTCAGCGCCATTTAAGCGGATGGAGATAAAATAAATCGCCCCGCGCGAAAGCGTGGGGCGACTAACAATTAACAATTAACAATTAACAATTAACAATTAACAATGGTGGAGTTTGATTTTTTAATATGCGGCGCATCGCGCCGCCACCACAATTGTTAATTTTTAATTGTTAATTGAATTACAGCCCTTTTCCGACGATGTAGCGGAGCAGGTCGATGACTTTGTTGGAGTAGCCCCATTCGTTGTCATACCACGACACAATCTTGAAGAAGCGTTTTTCGCCTTTCAGGTTGTTCTGCAACGTGGCGAGCGAGTCGTAAATCGACGTGCGGGCGTCGTGAATAATGTCGCGCGAAACGATTTCTTCGTCGGCGTAGCCCAAAATGCCTTTCAGGTAACTTTCCGACGCTTTTTTCATCGCCGCGTCGATGGCTTCAATCGACGTGTCTTTTTCCGAGCGGAACGTCAGGTCAACCACCGAGCCGGTCGGGGTCGGGACGCGGAACGACATACCGGTCAATTTGCCTTTGGTGGACGGCAGAACTTCGCCGACGGCTTTCGCCGCGCCAGTGGTGGACGGAATGATGTTTTCCGCCGCCGCGCGACCGCCGCGCCAGTCCTTTTTCGACGGACCGTCAACGGTTTTCTGCGTCGCGGTGTAGGAGTGAATAGTCGTCATTAAGCCGGTTTCAATGCCGAAACCTTCTTTCAACAACACATGCACGACCGGCGCCAAACAGTTGGTGGTGCAGGAAGCGTTGGAAATCACGTGGTCTTTCGCGGGGTCGTAGGTGTCGTTGTTGACGCCCATCACGAACGTGCGGATGGGTTTCGCCGCGTCGGCGGATTTGCCCGGAGCGCTGATGATGACTTTTTTCGCGCCGGCTTCGATGTGTCCGAACGCCTTTTCGGTAGTGTAAAGACCGGTCGATTCAATCACCACTTGCACGCCCAAGTCCTTCCACGGCAATTCGTTGATGCCTTTGTAATTTTTCCCGTTCAGGCATTTCGTTTTATTGCCGTTGACCACGAGTTCGTCCCCGTTCGTGCCGGTGAAATCCGCTTTCATCTGTCCTTGCGCCGAATCGTATTTCAGTTGATAGGCGAAGTATTTCGCGTCGGTGTCAATATCGACGACCGCGACGACTTCGACTTCTTTGCCCAACAACCCTTGCCCGACGAGTGACTGGAACACCAAGCGCCCGATGCGCCCGAACCCGTTGATTGCGACTTTCGTTGCCATGCTACATTCCTCCCGTAAAAAGTTGCGGCTACGTTTGTCGGCACCCGCCGCCAACCTTCGCCGTAAAAAATAATTTTCGCGAATTGTAAAACGCCGATTCGCGCCGCGCAAGCCGCCGTCGGGGCGAATTAAGACGAATTACGCAAATTTTTGGGGAAGTCGAGTAGGCAGTGAGCCGTGAGCCGTGGACCGTGAGCGGTGAATTGTGGTTACTGCCCACTCACTCCACGACGGGCCACAAACGTCCGCCCGCGCCGGCGACCAAACGCAAATTCAAACCGAAGGCGGCGCGCAAATTTTCCGGCGTGAGAATTGTCGCGCGCGCGCCTTGCGCCGCGATTTGTCCGTCGTGCAAAAGCAAACCGCGCGTGAAAGTCGGCGTGATTTCTTCGAGCCGGTGGGTTACTAAAATCAGCGTCGTCGCGGGTCGGCGTTGCGCGAGCGCGTCCACGCTTCGCAATAAAATTTCGCGACTGGGCAAATCAAGGTGGACGCAGGTCTCGTCGAGAATCATCAATTCCGGCTCAATCATCATCGCGCGGGCGATGAGCGTTTTTACCTGTTCGCCGGAGGAGCATTTCGCGAACAATTTATCGCGGAGCGCGGCGGCATTGAGCGTCGCGAGCGCGGTTTCGGCGCGGGCGACCGCGGCGGCGGCGGGCGGGCGATACAGGTCGAACGTCGCGTCGGCGCCGGTGAGGACCACTTGCAGGACGCTCAGCGTGTCGTTGCCGCCGCTAATCCATTCCGGCATAAACGGACTTGCCCACGCGATTTTGCGCCGCGCCGCCAAGAGATTGTCCGTTCCGTAGCGACAGCCCAGCACCGAAACCTCGCCGCCGGCGCGCGCCCACAGCATACCGAGAATTACTTTGACGAGCGTGGTTTTGCCCGCGCCGTTGGCGCCGAGAATAAACCACCGCTCGCCGCGCTCGACGCGCCACGAAAGATTCCGCAAGCCGCCGCCGCCGTCAAAACTCACCGTGATATTTTTAAGGTCGATGGCGGGCATATGTCGCTCTGATGGGTTATTGTGGGTTGACTGATTTATACTTCGACCGCTTGCCAATCGCCGAGATTACGCTCGGTTTGCTTGAACACCGCGCCGATTTTGAATAATTTCTTGCCGCCGCCGCGATACGGCAACAGATATTTCTTCTCGTCGATTTGCGCCAACGCTTCCGCCACCGTGCCGTCCAACTTAAACT